>JAQNCU010000228.1 GCA_029077775.1 Acidocella sp.
TTATGTCAAAGGCGAGCATGGCAGCGAATTGCTCTCGATCCGGATCGGCGAGCAGGAATTCGCGATGGATATACGCTCGATCCGCGAGATCAGGGGGTGGATCGCATCGACCCATTTGCCCCATGCACCGTCTTATATCAAAGGCATGATCAATCTGCGCGGCACCGTGCTGCTGGTGATCGACCTTGCCGAGCGCCTTGGGCTTGTCTCGCGGGAGCCGAATGCGGCCTCGGTCGTGGTGGTGGTGGAAGCCGGTGACCGCGTGGCCGGGCTGCTGGTGGATGCGGTTTGCGATATCATCACCGTGACCGATGATGTTCGACAGGCAACGCCCGATACCGGCAGCCAGATTTCGCATGATTATATCGAGGGTCTGATCATGCGTGACAACCGGATCATCAGCATCGTTTCCATCCAGGCGATCATGCCCGAGGTTTCGGCGGAAACTATGTTGCGGCAGGACGCTGGCATGGCCGCCTGACGGTTGGTCGCCCGCGTATTCGTTTCACGCCGCTGAAACGCTCTCAAACTCCCAAAAATTGGCACGTGCGGATGTCCGGGCGATAAAGCTGCGTAATTGCGGGTGCTGCCAGCCTTCGGCGCCGATCAATGCGTTGATCGGGGCGAAAAATTCATGCGCATGGGGAACGTGGGATGACGAAAAAACCTCATAATGGCGCGAACGCAGCGCGTACATCACCCGTATGTCACGCACCGGTAGCGTGAGGGGCATTGTCGGCTCGTTAGGCAAAAGTCCAGTATAACGCCAGCGTTGCATGCTGTTGGCAGACGAGACGGTGCCGCGCAGCCATTCAAGCGGGCAGACCGCCAGAAGCGAATGCATGGAGGGGGCGAAACGGGACCGTTTGTCGAGTAAATTCTGAAATGATCCACAAGCCTCGATGGCGAAAATATCGACATAGGGGTCGCGCTCGACGCCGCCAAAGCATAGCCACAGGCCATCGGGCACCGTGCGAAGCCGATTAGAACCGGGCATTTTCAGAAATGGGTGGTCGAATTCATCCGCCATACCTGGCCGCGCTTTCATCCATGCCCGCCGTGCGCCCTTGGCCGGGTCTGCCAGCCCTGGCGGTTGCTGAGGCCAGCTTCGTAGTTTTTGACGCACGATAGCGTCCATGCTGGTTGCGATCGGCATTTTTGTATTCCTTCGGTTTGGTGAGACAACGCAACTTTAACGAGAATACGGACGAAATCCGACTCGGATGCAAGGTGTTTTTATGAATTTCCGTGCTTTATGGTAAAAATATTGTAAATACGTAATGATTTATGACCTTTCCGCAAGGGTCTGATTTTATAACAACCCCATCGATCATGTCCGCATCGTGACCGAAGACGGGCGCTTCAAAAAACGCGGAGACCGCCAAAATTGGCATATATCTAGTGATTTTGCGTGGTCAGCATATTGCCGGATGGCTATTTCCGGGCCATGCCATGAACAAAAATAACGAGTGAGGAGGCTAGCTTGGAATTATCGCCCCCGCGCCGGAATTTGCGGCCGTTTATCATCCTGGGGGTTGTCCTTGGCGTCATTGCGTTGGGGTGCTTCGGCTATTGGTGGTTGAATAAGGGATATGACAGCACGAGCGACGCACAGATTGACGGGCCGATCTATACCATCGCGCCGCAGATCGCGGGGCGGGTGGCGCAAGTGTTGGTTCATGACAACCAGCATGTAGCCGCGGGCCAGGCGTTGGTGGTGCTGGATTCCCGCGCGGCGCATGTCGCCCTCGCCCGGGCGCAGGCGCAGGCTGCCCAGGCGGATGCACAAAATGCCGTAGCCCGCGCGCAGGCCGCCGAGGCAAACGCGCAGGAGGCCGAGGCGCAAGCCGATTTGCAGCAGGCGCAACAAAATTACGACCGTTATCGCCAGGTGAACCAGCGCGCGATCACGCAGCAACAGCGCGATGCGGCGACCGCGACGATTATGACCATGCGGGCCAGGGATAATGCCGCCATAGCCGCCCAGGGTGCGGCACAGGCGAGCATGGAAGCCGCGCAGGCGGCGGTGCAGTCGGCCCAGGTTGGTGTGCAGAATGCGCGTCTCGATCTCTCATACACGGTCATCACCGCTCCGGGTGCAGGCCATGTTTCGATAAAGACCATCGAACCCGGCGATGTTGTCGCCCCGGGAACCGCGATGATGGCAGTGGTGGGCGATGCGGTCTGGGTGACCGCGAATTTCAAGGAGACCGAACTGGGTGTTATCAAACCCGGTGCTGTGGCGCATATCCGCGTGGATGCCATCCCCGGTATTGTGTTCAAGGCGCGGGTCAACAGCATCCAATACGGCACCGGGGCGGTGTTCTCACTGCTGCCAGCACAGAACGCCACCGGCAATTACATAAAAATTGTGCAGCGCGTGCCTGTGAAGCTGGTTTTCGACGATCCTCGCATCGGCCAGTACATGCTTGCCCCTGGCATGTCTTGCGAACCTTCGATCGTGATCGGGCCGTGAAAGACAGGCGGATGAATGTGCCGCTTCCGCGCTCGCCCACCGGGCCATTCAACCCTTGGATGATCGCCTGCATGATCTCGATCGCGCCGTTCATGGAGGTGTTGGACACCACCATCGCCAATGTTTCGCTCACCCATATCGCGGGCTCGCTGGGGGCCAGCCAGTCTGAGAGCACCTGGGTGCTGACCAGCTATCTGGTTTCCAACAGCATTATTTTGCCGATCAGCGGCTGGCTGGCGCAGGTCGTGGGGCGGAAGCGTTTTTATCAGATCTGCGTGGCGCTGTTCACCCTCAGCTCGGTTTTATGCGCGGTCTCCACCTCGCTGGACATGATTATCATCGCCCGCATTTTGCAGGGTCTGGGCGGTGGCGGTTTGCAACCGGCGGCGCAATCCATGCTGGCCGACAGCTTCCCGCAGGAGAAGCGCCCGCAGGTTTTCGCGCTGTTCGGCTTTACCATCATCGTCGCCCCCGCCACCGGGCCGATTTTGGGCGGGTGGCTGACCGATAATTTGTCCTGGCACTGGATATTCCTCATCAACCTGCCGATCGGCCTGGTGGCGTTGACATTGATCGGGATTTTCATCTCCGAGCCCGCTTTGTTGATCAAGGAGCGCCGGGAGATGCTGGCGCGCGGCCTGAAGCTCGATTATTTCGGGCTGTTTCTGGTTGCCGCCGGGTTTGGCGCCTTGCAGATATTCCTGGATAAATTCGAGCTCGATAATGGCTTTTCCTCGCCGGTTATCGTCACCTTATGCGCTGTTTTTGTCGTCAGCCTGAGCACGCTGGCGGTGTGGGAGTGGCAGCACCCCCAGCCCGTGATGAATTTTCGGCTGTTCAAAATCCGCAATTTTGCGATCTGCTCGGTGGTCATGTTTTTTATCGGCTTTTTGTTCCTCTCCTCCACCCAATTATTGCCGCAGCTTTCGCAAACATTGCTCGGCTATGATTCCGAGACCGCGGGGATGGCGCTGGCCCTGGGCAGTGTGGTCACCATTCTGGTGATGCCGTTGGCCGGGTTTGTTACCGGGCGGTTTGTCCAGCCACGATTTTTAATGGCGTTTGCGCTCATCGAGATCGGGGTGTCTTTGATCCTCGATGCGCATTTGTCGCTTAACGTCACGTTTAACGATTTGTCCCTGGTGCGGATTGGCCAGGTGGTGGCGCTGCCGTTTATCTACATTCCGGTTTCCGCCAGTTCTTATATCGGGATGCCCGGGGTTAACAACGGTGAGGCGGCGGCGCTGATCAACCAGATGCGCAATATCGGTGGCAGCATCGGGATATCATTCGTGACCAGTATGCTGGCCTGGCGGACCCAGTTTCACCATGCGCGGTATGTAGAATCCATCACACCGTATACCAGCCTGCACGGAATGAGCATGGCGGCGTTGGCCCGGATGGTGCAGACACAAGCGGTGTTTGCCAGCTATCTTGACGTATTTTGGATTATCGGCGTCATCGCTTTGTGCGTCTGGCCGATGGTGCTGTTTCTCAAGTCGCCCCCGAAGCGGGCCGGTTAAGGAGTTATCTCGTGCGTTCTGTTCCCCGGCTGAAATTGAAATGGGTTGCCCCCTCCGGGCTCGCGCTGGCGCTTTCGGGCTGTATGATGGGCCCCAATTTCCACCCGCCGCACCCGGCGGTGCCCGCCGCGTTTATCAATGATTCGCCCGCAAACGCAGGCCCGGCTTATGTCACGGGCGATGCTGTGGACCCGCAATGGTGGAACAGCTTTCATGATGCGGAGCTGACCAGCCTGGAGACCCGGGCGGTGGCGCAGAACCTCGATGTGCAAATGGCGACGCAACGGCTGCTGGAAGCCCAGGCCCAGGCGCAGATTGATGGCGCGGTGCTATACCCGAATTTGGGCGCGGCGGCGAGCTATACCCGCGAGGGGCCAAGCAAAAAGGGGATTTTTGCGGCTTTTGGCGCGGCGGGTGGTGCATCGACATCGGCGGGCAGTGTTGCCAACGGATCATCCCGCGCCTCCGGCGGCGGGGCCATTCCGGGTGCGACCATCAACGCGCTGGATTTGTACCAATACGGGTTGCAGTCTGATTATGACCTCGATCTATGGGGTAAAAACCGCCGCGCGGCAGAGGCAGCCATCGCCGCCGCGCAAGCCTCGGCTGAGGCGCGCCGCGCCGCATTGCTGAATGTTGAGGCGCAGGTGGCCAGCAATTACATCCAGCTGCGCGGGACCGAATATGTACTCGGCATCATCCAGCAGAACCTGGATTCGGCCAACCAATTGGTAAACCTGACCAATGAACGCCAGCAGGCCGGGCTGACCACGGCGCTGGATGTGGCCAATGCGCGGGCAACTGCGGCCCAGATTCAGGCGCAGATACCATCGCTCACCGCCACCAGGGACGCGCTGATCGGCCAGATTGGGCTGTTGCTGGGTGTAACACCGGAGGTTTTACCGGCTGAGCTGACCACACCCGCCGCCGTGCCGCTGACCCCGCCCAGCGTGCCTGTGGGGATGCCGGGGGATTTGCTGCGCCGCCGCCCGGATGTGCGCGAGGCCGAGGCCAGCCTGCATGAAGCGACCGCCGAGACCGGCGTGGCCGAGGCCGATTTTTTCCCCGACATCTCGCTCTCAGGCTCGGTCTCGCTCCAGGCGTTGCAGTTCAAAAACCTGAACGAGCTGGCGGCGATTACCTATGCCGTGGGGCCGAATATCTCCATCCCGCTGTTTGAGGGCGGACAGTTGCGCGGCCAGCTTTCGCTGCGCAAGGCCCAACAGAGACAAGCCGCGATTGCCTATGCCAAAACCGTACTGACCGCGTATTATCAGGTGGACACGGCGCTCTCGGCCTATAGCCAGGAACATGCGGCGTTA
>JAQNCU010000229.1 GCA_029077775.1 Acidocella sp.
CTGATCGCGGCGTGTAGGCGGTATCCCGGGGCCTCAAACGCGCGGCGCATTACGTTTGAGTACGTGATGCTGAAGGGGATCAATGATTCTGAAACCGACGCGCGGGCTTTGGTGTACCTCATCGCGGGGTTGCCGGCGAAGGTGAACCTCATCCCGTTCAACCCGTGGCCGGGCAGCCAGTATGAGACGAGCACGCCAGCCGCGATCCGGAAATTCGCCGATATCGTGATGGAAGCGGGCTATGCGAGCCCGGTGCGTGCGCCGCGCGGGCAGGATATTCTGGCGGCCTGCGGGCAATTGAAATCAGCCGCGGGGGCTGGATAACGGTTGGCGTTCACGGGTGGCGATGCTACCGGCGGCGGGTGAAAAAATTTTATCAAACCGACAGGGCGCAGGCGGGCATTGCCTGGGCGGCATCGCTTTATGTCACCCTGGTGGCCCGCCTGACGCGCTGGCAGGTTGAGGGCGAGGCGCAATTTATGGCGGCCTCGCGTGAGGCCCCGCTGATATTGGTGTTCTGGCATGAAACCCTGCCCGCGATGCCGGTTTTGTGGCTGCGGGCGAAGGCCCTGGGCATGGCGCGTGGTGCCAGTGTGCTGGCCAGCCGCCACCGCGATGGCCGCATGATCGGCGAGGCCGTGGCGCGAATGGGGATCGAGGTGGTGGCAGGGTCATCCTCGCGCGGCGGGGCGGCGGGTTTGCGGGGTATGTTGCGGGCGCTGGAAGCCGGGCGGCTGGTGGGCATAACACCCGACGGGCCGCGCGGGCCGCGCCGCGTGGCGGCGGCAGGGGCCGTGCAGCTTGCGGCGCTGAGCGGCGTGCGGATACTGCCCTGTGGTGCCGCGATATCTTCCGGCAAAACATTACGGAGTTGGGATGGTATGCGCTGGCCACTGCCATTTGGGCGTGGCGCGCTGGTATTCGGCGCGCCGATGACAGTGGCGCGAGAGGCATGGCAGGCAAGCCTGCCGGAGATGGTCGCGGCGCTGAACGCGGTGACCGACCGGGCAGCGGCACTGTTGTGAGCTGGCTCGGGCTCTATTGCGCCGCCGGGCGCATCGGCACGCCCGTGTTGCGCGCGCTGGTGCGCCGCCGGGTGGCGCTGGGCAAGGAGGATGGCGCGCGGTGCGGTGAGCGATTCGGCATAACCACCCTGCCCCGCCCGGCGGGACGGCTGATCTGGCTCCATGCCGCGAGCGTGGGGGAGATGGTCTCGATTTTGCCGGTGATCGAGGCCTTGTCGGGCCGGGCCAGGGTGTTGCTGACAACCGGGACTTTGACCTCGGCGGAGCTGGCGCAGGCGCGGTTGCCAGATGGTGCGGTGCATCAATTCATACCGCTGGACAGCCCGGCCTGGGTGGCGCGGTTCCTGGACCAGTGGCGGCCCGATGCGGCAGTGTTCGTGGAGAGCGAGTTATGGCCAGGGATGCTCGATGCTTGCGACTCGCGGGGGATTCCACGGCTGCTGATCAATGCCCGGATGTCGGCACGCTCGGCTAATGCCTGGGCGCGTTTTGGCGGGTTGCGGCGGGTGGTGCTTGGCCCGTTTCGGTATGTTCATGCGCAGTCAGCGGGGGATGCGGAAAATTTACACAGGCTCGGCGTGTCGGATGTGCTGGAATGGGGGAATTTGAAATTCGCGGCGCGCGCATTGCCGGTTGATGAGGCAAAGCTGGCGGCGTTCCGGGCGGCGGTGCCGGGGACGCTCTGGCTGGCGGCGAGCACGCATCCGGGCGAGGAGGAGATGATATTCACCGTGCATGAGGCCGTGGCCGCGATTTACCCTGATCTGGTAACCGTGATCATTCCGCGCCACCCGGAGCGTGGGACGGCAGTGGCAGCCCTTGGCCGGGGCATGCCCGCGCCAAGGCGGGCATTGGCTGAAGCGCCGGTGCCAGGGCGGGTTTATGTGGCCGATACGCTGGGGGAGATGGGGTTGTTTTTCCGCGCCGCACCTTTTGCCTTTATCGGCAATTCATTATGCGGGTTTGGCGGGCATAATCTGGTGGAGCCCGCGATGTTGGGGCGGCCCGTGATCACCGGGCCGCATATCGAGAATTTCATGGAGGCGGCGGCGATGTTGCGGGCGGCGGGCGCGCTGGCGGCGGTTGCCGATAGGGCCGGGCTGGAGCGCGCCGTGCGGGCCTGGCTGGATGATTGCGCGGCGGCAACCAAGGCCGGGCAGCGGGCAAAGGCGGCCTTTGCAGAAGATGCGGCATTGCCCGCGCGGCTGGCGGATCTGATCATGGAATGCGCGACGTGAAGATGCCCTTGTTCTGGGCGCGGCGCGGGGTGGCCGCCAGGTTGCTCGCCCCGCTCGGCATGGTGACAGCGGCACTGACCGCGCGCCGGTTGCGGCGCCCCGGTGTGGCACCCGGGATGCGGGTGGTGTGCGTGGGCAACGCCACTGTGGGCGGTGCGGGCAAAACAATTGTGGCGCTGGACCTGTTAGCCCGCCTGCCGGGGCGGAAATTTGCCCTCACACGGGGGTATCGCGGGCGGCTGCGCGGGCCTGTTCTGGTGGACCTGGACCGGCATAACGCGGCCGATGTCGGCGATGAGGCATTGTTGCTGGCGAGGGCGGCGCCGACGATCATGTCCCGCGACCGCGCCGCCGGGGCGCGCATGGCGCTGGCTGAGGGAGCGTCGGTGCTGGTGATGGATGACGGGTTGCAGAACCCGGATTTGGTGAAAAACCTGTCTTTGCTGGTGATCGATGGCGGGTTTGGCTTTGGCAATGGGCATCTGATCCCCGCCGGGCCCCTGCGTGAACCCGTGGCGATGGCGGCGGCGCGCTGCCAGGCAGCGGTGCTGATCGGCCCGGATGATACCGGGGCGTTGTTTGAATTGCCCGACCGGCTACCTGTGCTGCGCGCTGATCTCGTGCCCGATTGCGCCCTGGCGCTGGAACGCCGCGCGGTGATCGCGTTTGCCGGCATCGGCCGCCCGGAGAAATTTTTCCGCTCGGTTTTAGCTTTGGGCCCGCGCATCGTCGCGCGCCATGAATTTGCTGATCATCATGTGTATAGCAACCGGGATGCCGAGGCCTTGCTGGACGAGGCGAGACGGCTCGATGCCATGCTGGTAACGACAGCCAAGGATTTCGTGAAACTGCCCGACAGGTTGAAGGCGCAATGCCAGGTGGTCGGCGTGCGGCTGGACTGGGAGGATGAGGCGGCTTTGGACAGGTTATTGTCGTGAACGACCAGGTGAAGCCCAGCCTTGGCCACCATGCCGAGGCGCTGCTGGTACGCGCCCTGCTGGTGCTGTTGCGGTGTTTTTCGCTTGGCCGGGCATCGGGGCTCGGTGGCCATGTGGCCCGCCTAATGGGACCGATGATCCCGGTATCGAACGTGGCCCGCCGGAATCTGGTGCTCGCGATGCCGGAGCTGACGGCGGCGGCGCGACGGGAGATTATCGCCGATACCTGGGAGAATCTGGGGCGAACGGCGGCGGAACTCGCACGGCTCGGGGATTTTGAGGAGACCGCGCAGGGGCCCGGTTTTGTCGTCACCGGCTGGGACGAGAATGTCGCCCCGGCTTTGGCGCAAGGCGGGCCCACGATTTTTTTCACAGGCCATTTCGGGAACTGGGAGATTATTCCGCGCGCCGCCGCCGCGCGTGGGATCGATGTTGGGTTTTTGTACCGGGCGGCCAGCAACCAATTGGTGGATGAGATAATATTGGGGCTGCGGGAGGCCGCGCTGGGGCGCAAGTTGAAGATGTTCCCGAAAGGCGGGCCGGGGGCGCGGGCGGCTTATGCGCATCTGGCGCGCGGCGGGACCCTCGCGATGTTGATGGACCAGAAGCTGGATACCGGGCTCGCCGTGCCGTTTTTCGGGCGCGAGGCGATGACCGGCACCGCGATGGCAAGTTTCGCGCTGCGGTTTAAATGCCCGGTGCTGCCCGTGCATGTGGTGCGCACCGGCCCGGCGCGGCTGGAGATGGTGTGCGAGCCACCGATGGCGATACCCAATACCGGCGACAAGGAGGCTGACACAAAGACCATGACCGAGGCGATGAACCGGGTCCTGGAGGGCTGGATTCGCGCGCAACCCGGCGGCTGGCTGTGGCTGCACAAACGCTGGCCAAAACCGCTTTATAAAACCAGGCGTGATAACGAATGATGCCTGGTTTTATATCTTTTCCGGCGCGCGGCCGCCCCACCAGCCCCGCGCGCAAGAGTCTTTTCCGGCGCGCGGCCGCCCCACCAGCCCCGCGCGCAATAAGGCTATGGATGCTTGGCCCGGGCGGCGTTAGGATGCGGATATGGGATTCTGGCGGACCAAGACATTGGCGGCGATGACCAAGGCGGAGTGGGAATCCCTCTGCGATGGGTGCGGGCGCTGCTGTCTGCATAAATTGCGCGATGAGGATACTGACGAGCTGAGTTTTACCAACGTGGCGTGTCGCCTGCTCGACCTGACGACCGCGCGTTGTTCGGATTATGCCGGGCGGCGGCGGAAAATCCCCGATTGTGTGCAACTGACCCCCGCGAAATTGCGCGAGGTGGATTGGCTTCCGCCGAGTTGCGCCTACCGGCTGGTGCATGAGGGAAAGGATTTATACCCGTGGCACCCGCTGGTCTCGGGCCGGGCGGAGAGCGTGTTGGAGGCCGGGGTGAGCGTGGCCGGGCGGGCCTTGAGCGAGCGCGATGCCGGGGATTTCGCGCATCATCTGGTGGCGTGGCCGGGCGAGTTGCCGCCGGCGGCACGAACAAAAAAGCTGCCGCAGGCGGCACGCAAGAGGCCGTGAACGATGTGCCGGGCAGCGAACTGGTCGCGGTGCAGGGCGCGCTGACCCAGGTTTCCTTCCGGCGTTCAAGCCGGGCGCGGCGCGTAACGCTGCGGATTGATCCGACATGCGGCGGGGTGGTGATCACGCTGCCGATGCGGGCCTCGCGCCGGGCCGGGCTGGCGCTGTTACATTCGCATGAGGATTGGGTGGCGGCACGGCTGGCGGAGATGCCAGGGGCCGTGCGGTTCACCCCCGGCGCGATGGTGCCTGTTTGTGGCACTGAACACGAGATTACGCCGGTGGCGAGCGGCTTAGGCGGAGCGTGGATCGAGCCCGGGCGGATTATGGTGACCGGGGCGCCGGAGTTTCTGGCGCGCCGGGTGGCTGATTGCCTGAAGCGCCAGGCCCGCCAGAGCCTGACCGCGATGGCCGCCGCCAAGGGCCATCAGGTGGGGTTAAACCCGCGCGCCGTGCGTATAAAAGACACGCGCACGCGCTGGGGGTCTTGTGCGCCGGATGGCACGCTGGCGTTTTGCTGGCGGCTGATCTGCGCGCCGGAATTCGTCCAGGATTATGTGGTGGG
>JAQNCU010000230.1 GCA_029077775.1 Acidocella sp.
TGGAATTATGCTGCGCGATCCGCAAGACCAACCCGCTGGACGAGGCACTGACAGGGTTTGAGGCGTGGATTACCGGGCGTAAGCGTGTGCAAGGCGGGGCGCGAGCACAGTTGGAGATGATCCAGCCGGGCGAGGATGGGCGGATGACGGTAAACCCGCTGGCCTTTTGGGACGATGCCGCGCTGGATGAGTATTTCCGCGTCCATGATTTGCCGCGTCATGAATTACAGGCGCAAGGGTATACCTCGATCGGCTGCGCGACCTGCACCGTGAAACCCCAGCCGGGTGAGGATAAACGCGCCGGGCGCTGGGCCGGGCAGGCGAAAACGGAATGCGGCATCCATATGCCGCGGCTGGAAAAAATGGCGTGGGAGATATGAGCGTGAGCGACACCCCCGAAACCTTGAGCGTGAATGAGACGATCAAGACCAAAAGCCGGTTTTTGCGCGGCACGCTGGCCGAGGGGTTGGCGGTGGCGGAAAGCGGCGCGATTTCAGACGATGACCAGCAGCTGATCAAATTCCACGGCATTTATTTGCAGGATGACCGGGATTTGCGGGCCGAGCGGGCCAAGCGCAAGCTCGATAAGGCGTATAGCTTCATGGCCCGGCTGCGGGTGCCGGGCGGCGTGCTCTCAGCCCCGCAATATCTGGCGATGGACAGGCTGGCCGATGAGCGGGGCAACCACACGCTACGCCTGACGACGCGGCAATCCATCCAGTTCCATGGCGTGATCAAGACCAATTTGCGGCCTGCTTTGCGGCAGATCGATAAGGTGTTGCTGGATACCATCGCCGCCTGCGGGGATGTGAACCGCAACGTCATGTGCACGCCCAATGAATTCGCGGGGGCGGTTTACGCCCAGGCGGAGGCGACGGCGCGCGCGATTTCTTCCCATTTGCTGCCACATTCCCATGCGTGGCGGGAGATTTTTATCGACGATGAAAAGGTAACCGCCGAGGCCGAGGCCGAGCCGGTTTATGGCGCGACGTATTTGCCGCGCAAGTTCAAGATCGCCATCGCTGTGCCGCCGCAGAACGATGTGGATGTGTTCGCGCATGATCTCTCCTATATCGCGATCGTCGAGGATGGGCGGTTGGTGGGGTATAATGTCGTGGTGGGTGGCGGCATGGGGGCGACCCATGGCGATGCGCAGACATATCCGCGTGTGGGCGATGTGATCGGGTTTTGCCGCATTGCGGAGGCGGTGGCTGTGGCGGAGGCGGTGGTGACCGCACAACGCGATTTTGGCAACCGGTCCAACCGGCGGCGGGCGCGGTTGAAATACACCATCGAGGATCGCGGGCTGGCATGGTTTGTGGCCGAGGTGAATAAGCGGCTGGCCGTGAAGCTCGAACCGGCGCGGCCCTTTGCCTTCAGCGGCAATGGCGACCGGATGGGCTGGCTGACCGGCGATGACGGGCGGCACCATCTGACCCTGTTCATCGAGAATGGACGGGTGGCGGATATCGGCGATTGGCGGTTGAAGGCGGCGTTGAAGGAGATCGCCGGGACGCTGGATGTGTCGTTCATCATCACGCCGAACCAGAACCTGATCATCGCGCGGGCCGATGATGCTGGGCGGGCGGCGATTGAGGCGATATTGGCGGCGCATGGGGTGAGGCTGCGGGCCTCGGTGCTGCGCGAGGCGGCGATGGCCTGTGTGGCGCTGCCGACCTGCGCGCTGGCGCTGACCGAGAGCGAGCGGTATCTGCCGGGGCTGATCACCAAGCTCGATGCGCTGCTGGCCGAACACGGGCTGGACAAACAGGCGATCACCGTGCGGATGACAGGCTGCCCGAATGGCTGCGCGCGGCCCTATATCGCGGAAATCGGGTTCGTGGGGCGTAACCCGGGGCGGTATAATCTGCATCTGGGCGGCGCGCATGATGGCTCGCGGGTTGCGCCGTTATACCGGGAGGATGCCGATGAGGCGGCGATATTGGGGATATTGGGGGCGTTATTCGCCGATTATGCCAAGGCGCGTGAACAGGGTGAAACATTCGGTGATTTCACGGTGCGGCGGGGCGTGGTGGCTCTTTGACGTGATGGCCGCTTAGGGCCTCGCCAGCATCTGGGCGCAGGCGCAGGCTGTAGGGTACTGCGAGGGCAGCGACGGCGCCCACGATGAGGAAGGCGAGCGCGTAATCTGACCGTGTAGCGGTGGCATGGTGGTGTGCGCGGGCCGAAATTTCGAGGATCGCGGCGCCGATGACGATGCCAAGCGTGAGGGTAAGCTGCTGGATGGTGGCGTAAAGCGTGGTGGCGGCGGACATTCTGGCGCGCGGGATGTCGCCATAAGCGATGGTATTAAACGCGGTAAATTGCAGGGAGCGGAAGAAGCCGCTGAGCAGCAGCACGCTGTCGAGCAGCAGGAGGGGCCAGGTGGGCTGGAAGGCGGCGCAAATGGCGATGCTGCCAGCGGCGAAAATACCGTTGACGGTCAGCACCGCGCGAAAGCCGAAGCGGCGCAATAAAGGTTGCGCGGCGGGTTTCATCGCCAAAGCGCCGACCGCCGAGACGAAGGTGGTGAGGCCACTTTTTAACGGCGAATCGCCAAAGCCAAGTTGCAGCATCAACGGCAGCAGGAACGGCATGGCCCCCACCGCGATGCGAAACAGGCTGCCAGCGACCACGGAATTCGTGAATGTGGCGATCCGTAGCAATGACAGATCAAGGATGGGGTGCGGGTGGCGGGCGGCGTGTCGGAGATAGATCAACGCGCAGGCAAGGCCAATGGCGAGCGCCGTGATGGTCCAGGATAAGGGCACAAGGCCGCGGCCTATGGTCTCGAACCCGGCCATGAAGGCGGCCATGGCGAACCCGGTGAGCAGAAGGCCCCGCCAATCCAGCAGGCCGCCGCGCTCAGGGTCGCGGCTTTCAGCGATGAACAGGCTGACAGCGATGACGCCGATAATGCCGATGGGCAGGTTGATGCCAAAGACCCAGCGCCATGATGTGTATGTGACGATGAAGCCGCCGAGCGGCGGGCCGAGGATGGGGCCGATCAAGGCTGGCATGGTGAGCCACGACATGGCGGCGACCATCTGCGCGCGGCTGACCGACCGCAACAATAACAACCGGCCGACCGGCAGCATCATGGCACCACCCAGGCCCTGGACGATGCGCGCGGCCACCATGGTGCCGAGATTGGGGGCGAGGCCGCACAGCACCGAGCCGATGGTAAAGACGATGATGGCGGCGCGGAATATCAGCCGCGCGCCGAAATGATCCGCCACCCAGCCGCTGGCCGGGATAAAAACCGCGAGGCTGATGAGATAGGAGGTCAGCGTCACGCTCATATGCAACGGTTGGGCGTGGAAGCTGTGCGCCATGGCGGGCAAGGCCGTGGCGATGACTGTGGAGTCAATATTCTGCATGAACAAGGCGATGGCGACGATGGCGGCGGTGAGCCGCATGCGCCCAACGGTTATGACAGGCTCGGCGTCAGGGTCAGGGTCAGGGATGGTATTCATGCGCCAGCTACCGGGACAGGCCAGACGCCTCTAGCAGTGCGAGGTAGCGCCGCCATAAAGCAGGCTGGTCGCGGCCGAGTTGGCGTAGATAATCCCATGAGAAAATGCCGGTATCATGGCCATCAGAGAAGGTCAGGCGAATGGCGTAATTGCCCGTGGGTTCGATGCCGGTGATGGCGATTTGCTTTTTGCCCGCAACCAATTTGCGGCCAGCCGGGGTGTGGCCTGTAACCTCGGCGCTGGGGCTTTGCACGCGCAGAAATTCCGCCGCAAGACTGAGTGTGTAGCCATCTTCGAAGTCGATTTCCAGCAGGTTTTCAGCACGGCGCAGCTTGATCGTGGTCGGGCTGATCACGGCGCAATGATACGCGCTTCATCGGCCAGCATGACGGGGATGCCGCCACGGATGGGATAGGCAAGCCCGGCTTTGGCGCTGACCAGCTCGCCGCGCGCCACATCATAGGTCAGCGGGCCGCGCGTGACCGGACAGACCAGGATTTCGAGCAGCCTGGGGTCGAGGGGGGTATGGGGCTCGTCATCCATATACGTGGTCCTTGTTCAGCTTGCTTTCGGGGGGTGGTCGTCATCATCGTCGTCATGGCCGCCATCGAAGGCGTTGATTTCAAGCAAAGCGAGCAAAGCGCGGGCGCGTTCAGCCTCGTCCCTTGCTTCCAGCAATGCCTGTTTTTCATCGGCATCGAACGGGCAGGCCATGCATAGTGACACCACGAGCGTGGGGTCTGGCATGGTGGAGATGGCGTCCCAATTCGCCTCAACCCCGGCATTGGCAAAGTACCGGCGCAATGCCTCCAAAAGGTCAGCACGGGCATAAGGGAGTGCCTCGGCCGGTGGGACGCTGATATCAGCGGCGAACCCGCCAAGTGCTGCGCGGACCCGTCGATAGCCACGCAAAGGCTCGATCTCCTCGACTATGGTGAAGCGGATCAGGCCCGTCAGGGTGATGAGGTAGCGCCCGTCATCGGTCTCACTAAAGGAGGAGATCCGGCCGAGGCAGCCGATGCGGTACAGGCCGGGGCCTGTATCCCCAGCGCCGAGACGCTTATCGGGCTGGACCATGCCGAACATGCGGCCTGTCGCCATGGCGTCATCGACCATGGCAAGGTAGCGCGGCTCGAAAATATTCAGTGGCAGACGCCCGCCCGGGAGCAGAAGCGCGCCCGTGAGCGGGAAGACCGCGAATTCCTCCGGAAGATCGGCCAGGTCTTGGGTATGTACGGTCATAATATGATCAGCGGAACAGTAGGGCGGAGAGTTTTCGGCGGGCGGCCATGGTGGCGGCGTCGTCGAACCCCCATGCCTCGAAGAACTTCAGCAATTGCAGCCGCGCGGCATCCTCCCGCCAGGTGCGATCACGGCGCACGATGTCCAGCAGGGCGTCTGCCGCTTCCTCCCGCGCGCCGGAGGCATTGAGCGCGGTTGCGAGGTCGTAACGGGCTGCGAGATCGTCCGCGTTGGCGGCAAGCCGTGCTTCCAGTCCGATGCGGGCGGCCTGTGCGGCGCGACCCTCAGCGGCCAGCGCAAGCGCGGCGCGTGCACCTGTGATCTCAGCGTGGTCGGCAAGGTTTGGCGGGATTTCGGCCAGGATGTCGGTTGCCTGGTCTTCATCGCCCAACGCCAGCAACGCGCGGATGAGACCGCCCCAGGCTTCCGGTTTTTCACGGTCCTGCTGGATGGCGGCGGCAAACATGCTGGCTGCCTGCTCATGCTCGTTTTGCTCAAGCAAAGCCTTGCCCTCGGCGATGAGGTCGGCACCTGGGGCGGCGGTGCCCGCGAGTTTCAGCAACGAGT
>JAQNCU010000231.1 GCA_029077775.1 Acidocella sp.
CGAATGGCGGCTATGCTGACAACGTTTGCCATTATGCGAATGTCATAGGCACTTCCGGTAATAAGCAGGATGGGCCGAAAACGGCCCTTCCGCTTTGGGGTAAAAGCCTGAAATGCGGAAAAGATCAGGCCGGATGAGGTCGTTTAAGGCGGGCTGCGAATCTGTTAGACTAATTCTCATGCAAATCGGCGTCACGCTCGCGCTACTTTCCGCCGTGTTATTTGGCGCCAGCACCCCTTTGACTAAAATGCTACTGGGGAACGTCAACCCTTGGATGATGGCGAGCCTGCTCTACCTTGGCGCAGTGCTTTCGCTGGTGCTGCTCCATGAGCCGCTGACGGTCCAGCTCGTCACGGCAGGTGCCTTTATGGCGGTTGGCCTCTGGATACATCTGACGGAACGCCACCAGCACGAACATACGCACACGGCGCTGGAGCATGAACACCGGCACGTTCATGACGAACACCATCAGCATTCACACGGGCCGGATGCGCCGCCAGGTGAACCGCATAGCCATTGGCATAAGCATAGCCCGCTTATGCACAAACATCCACACTACCCTGACCTTCATCATCGGCATGCACACAAGCGCGTCACTAACAATACATAGACCTCTCTGAGTAATTTGTTGTAGAAACGATCAAGTTGAGAAACGCTATTTTCCGAGCGATGCAATTCCGTGAAGAAATGGAGAGATCACGGACCTTCCAACGCCCTCATACCACCGGCCATATTATAGCTGTCATTCGTAATTTTCCGCCTTAATTTTGATTGTTCATCATGCCGCGCATCATTGCCGGCATGCCATATTTGGCAAACCCATCCAGCTCCTTGGCATGAGCGTAGATCATTTTTAACATCTCCGGATCATCGGAGGTCTCAGTGACCTCGATACCGTCTGGCAATAATTTATAGGATCGCCGGTAAGCCGTGTCATTTGCGAACATCGCGGTTACACTAGGACTCATCGGATACGGAAATGGCTGGCTTTGATCCAGGCGTTGATACATCTCCAGAACGTGCGCTTTGATTATATCCGCTGTCGTCGGATCGCTCGATGTCGTTGTATCAACAATGCCATTTGGCAAAATATAAGTCTTACGCGCGATGCTTGCGTGGCGCTCAAAAAGCTCCATACCTAACCGCATCGGTCCCATCATGTTTCCGGGCCCCATCATCTCGTTCATGCCGTCGCCTGATACTGGGCAGTTCATCATACCGCCCATCATTCCCCCTGATGGCGTAGCCGCCGAGATCGCTCGGCGGCCAAATCCAAATACGCCCAAAAGACCAAGAATTATGCTACTGATTCCAGCGGTAATGCGACGACGCTTCATGTATATATCCCTCCAGCGAATTGTAATTTCTATATTTCTACCGGCAATCCAGCGGCTTTCCACTCAGGATAACCGTCTGCCAGCCTTCGCACCTCAAAACCAAGCGTCCGCAACTGCGCTGCAGCCTCTACCGAAAGAACGCAATAAGGTCCCCGGCAATAAGCGATGATTTGCTGTCCTTGCGGCAGGCGCGCGACTTGTTGTTCGAGGACGGCCAGCGGGATGTTCACTGCCCCAGGCAGATGACCCTGGGCAAATTCATCTTCCGGCCGCACATCCAGCAAGGTCACGCGGCCATGGCTCATCCGCGCCAGCAACTCATCGCGCGAGATGGGTTCAAGAGTATCGCGCGTCCGGAAGTAACTAGCCATTACGATCTGAATTTCGGCCATATTGCGCTCACCGATCCGCCCCAGCACCGTCAGCAACGTGATGACGTCGGTTTCGCCAACCAGGCTGTAGAGCATTCGCTTACCGTCCCGCCGTGGCTCAGCCAGCCGCACCCGGCGCAAAATCTGCAAATGCCGTGAGGTGTTGGCTACGCTCAGGCTTACGCGGTCGGCCAGTTCCTCAACGCTTCGCTCACCTTGTGCGAGATGCTCAAGGATTTCCAGACGATGCGCATGGCTGATAGCCTGGGCAATTTCGGCGAGGCTGACAAAAATCTGCTGCTTGGGGCCAAGGCTTGACATCGGTATCCAGGAAAGGAATCATTCAACAGATTTATTGAATGATAGAATCGCCAGGCCGTCAAGCGGTATGGTCCGTAACGGCTTAAAATGAGGAGATCAGCGTGATCCTACGCCAGTTTTTACACAGTGACCCGGTAGCCGCATCATATCTTCTTGGTTGTGTTGGCCACAGCATCGGTGCGGTTGTTGACCCGCTTTTCCCGATCGAGCCCTATCTGGAAGCCGCTGAAGCCACCGCCACGCCAATCCGCATCGTGATCGACACCCATATCCATGCCGACCACCGCTCTGCTGGGCGTGCCCTCGCCGCGGCGGCGGGGGCTGAGTATGTCCTGCATACAAGCGCAGAGACCAGTTTTGCATTCCGCAAGGTGGCGGAAGGTGACAGACTACCGCTGGGCAATGTGAAGTTGGACGTGCTGCACACGCCCGGCCACACGCCCGAACATCTCAGCCTGCTGGTGACTGACCGGATTCGTGCGAAGGAGGCGTGGTTCCTGCTGTCAGGCCATACGCTGATGGTTGGCGATGTTGGTCGAACTGAATTGGCCAGCGATGCCGCTACCGGCGCGCGGGATTTGTTCCGTAGTCTGCAACGCCTCAAAACATTGCCCGATTATCTGGAAATTTTGCCGGGGGCTTTTGCCGGGTCGGTCTGTGGCCGTGGCCTGTCTGGAAAGCCATCATCCACCATTGGTTTTGAGCGACTGCACAATCCAGCGTTCGCGATGAATGATGAGGCAGATTTCGTCGAATTCATGCTGGCGAACATTCCACCTGTTCCCGAGGGTGCAGCCGCTTACCGCGTCACCAACGCTGGTTTTGTTCCCAAGACCGCCACATGAACGAGTCACTGACAGCCCACGCGCTTTTCCGGCGCGGCATCGCCATCAACCGTGGTCAATTCGCATTGCAGGCGACCCAGGTGTTCTTTGTCGGACTGATGATTGGCATGGAGCGCTCGGTATTGCCCACGCTAAGTGCGGATTTCGGCGTCAAACCGGGCGATTTTCTGTTTCTGATGAGCTTCATTTTCTCTTTCGGCCTGGTAAAGGGGGTACTTAACTTTGTCGCGGGGACATTGTCCGATCGGATCGGACGCAAATCTGTTTTGTTGATGGGATGGCTGGCTGCGATCCCGATCCCGATACTGATTTATTTCGCACCGAACTGGTGGTGGATTATCGCCGCCAATATGTTCCTTGGGTTCAGCCAGGGCTTCGCCTGGACGATGACGGTGACCAGCCAAATCGATCTTGCCGATAGTCATCAGCGCGGGCTTGCCGTAGGCATCAACGAGGCAACGGGATACGTCGCCGTTGGTTTAGGGGGTCTTGGCACGGCCTACCTCGCTCAAGCCTATGGTCCACGGCTTGCACTGCTCGGCTTTGGCCTTACGACGATCGCGATTGCATTGCTTCTGCTATTGCGGGTCCGCGATACGCTCGCTTGGGTTCACGCGGAACACGCTCAATCTCAAGCCAAAACGACGGCCGTTACGCAAGCCCATGTCATTCCAAAGGTGCTAGCGCCGCACCCGCCGATACCGGGATGGGGCGCAATATTCATGCTGGTCTCATTCCGTGACCGGGATTACAGCGCCCTATGCCAAGGCGGGGTCGCCAACAAGATCGCTGATACGCTTGTCTGGGCGCTGTTCCCGATCTTTTTTAAACTGCAAGGGATGGGACTTGGCGAGATCGGCTGGATTACCGGGCTCTATGCAATCGTCTGGGGCGTCTCGCAGCTTTGGACAGGGCATCTTGCGGATCGGATCGGCCGCAAACCGCCGATCGTCGCCGGATTTTTATTCCTTGCGGCAGGAATCGCCATAACGGCTATCGGCACATCGCCAATCATCTGGTTTCCGGCGGCGATGATCATGGGATTTGGCATGGCGCTGCTATATCCCAATCTGATTGCCGCGATGGCCGACGTCGCCCCTCCGCTCTGGCGTGGCAAGGCGCTTGGTACCTACCGTTACTGGCGGGACACTGGTTATGCCATTGGCGCGTTGCTACTCGGTCTTGTCGCGCAATCGACAAACGCCGTGCGACCAGCCATGTGGGTGACGGCGGCATTGGTTGCTCTCTCTGGTCTTTGGATCGCATTTGGATCAAATCTCGAGCGGCGAAATAACTGATGTGTGGGAGCAAGATGAAGACAGATTATCGAGGGCCTCGACCAACGCCGCGGTACCGCATCGGACCACAAATAATTCCAATTTTTTGTGTTGGCCTTCTGACCACGGTGCCGTCCGCGTGGGGTGCGCCTCACACGACTAAGAATCAACAGACCGGACTGGTAACCTGGCAGTCCGAAGAGGCTGGTTTTAGCCTATCCCTAAAACAACTGACACCCGATAATGTCAGCGCGCTGTACGAGAGCATGGGGGCTTCACAAGGAATCGTGAAGGGAGTCGCAGCATACTGCGTCTTTGAAACGGATGCCCGAAACCTATCGCACGTGCCCATTACATATAATGTTACAAATTGGCGTGCCGTCACTGCCGACGGTGTCGAACATCCGCTTCAGACCAAGATCGGCTGGCAAAAAATTTGGAAAGTGCTTGGCGTAAATTACGGGCTTACTATTTTCCCAGCAGCGCAGACTTTCCAGCCGGGTGATTGGGGCGAAGGCTTCACGACCGTGAAACTACCGCCCAAGACAAAATTCGATCTTACCTATACCTGGAGCGAAAATGGACAAATTCACAAGAGCCAATTGGTCGGACTACAATGCGCGTCCAACAACTAACTCCAGGAACACTTCACGACGGCGGGTTCTGGCTGGCCTGGGGGCCGTGGGCTGCGGATTGTTAGCGGCCAGCGCGGCACAAGCAAATGATCTATCGACAAATAATTTTCTTACCGTACTCAGCCCACGAAAGCCGGCGCCGAACTTCACGCTTAACGGCGTGCTCGGCAAGACTTATTCGCTATCGCAATATAGAGGCAAGGTTGTCCTGGTCAATTTCTGGGCAACCTGGTGCCCGCCATGCCGGGCGGAGATGCCTTCGATTGAAAAGCTTTATAGCTCAATTGCGGGGGCGCCTTTTGAGGTGTTGGCTTTGGATCAATCAGAGGACCAGACCACGGTTTTTGCCTATCTCGGTGAACTTGACCCGATGCCGACATTCCCGGTTCTGCTTGACCAGAATGGTTCCGTGGCAGATGCGTTTAAGGTTGAGGGAATTCCAACGACCTACCTCGTCGATAAAGCAGGAAAAATTGCGTACAAAGCT
>JAQNCU010000232.1 GCA_029077775.1 Acidocella sp.
CCCTGATCGCCCCGCTATATTTTTGCAGAGGTTCAGCGGAAATCGCCGCTGGATTATTCCTCTGGACACTAACTTGGTGGGTCGATCCACCCGGGGGCCGCAGCTTTGGGGCCATTGGATCAAACCACAAAGAGATTATCATCCATAAGTCATCGACCCGTCGATAGCCTCTGGATGATAAATGCGGCTGTGCGGTGTTTATCGGTTTGGTTGTGCCAACAGCCGGGTTAGCCTTGGTACCAAAAACAGCCGACTGGTGCGGGGTTAAGGCGGGGATTGTTGATGGCGGGACGGGGGGCGGGTAGATAAAATTCAGGATTTTATGTTCGGTGATATGATAATGATGACACGACCCATTTGGACCGGAGCACCAGGGTGGCGGCTCGAGCGTGCTTTGGAAGGCGAATGCCATGAACGGAAAACAGGCGGACCTTGGAACAAAAAATATGAATGATACCTCTTCAGGCCAGATGGATACCAGTCTGGCTACAACGGCAGAGGCGCTTCGGGGTGCGATTTTGCTTAAATTATCGTCTCATGTCGGTAAGCGGCGCGCCGTTGCCACCCGGAGAGACTGGCTGCTGGCAACCGCCATCGTTGTCCGGGACTTTGCGGTGACACGGTGGCATGACAGTATCGCGGCCGCCTATGACCAGGGCGGTAAACGGGTCTATTACATGTCGCTCGAATTTCTGATCGGGCGTCTGCTGTTTGATAATCTCAATAATCTTGGTCTGATGAATGCCATGCGCGAGGCACTGGCCGGGCTGGAGGTTGATCTCGACCTGCTGCGCGCGCTGGAACCGGATGCGGCCTTGGGGAATGGTGGCCTGGGGCGGCTTGCGGCTTGCTATATGGAGAGCATGGCAACCCTGGGTATCCCGGCCTATGGCTACGGGATCCGCTATGATCATGGTTTGTTCCGCCAGGTGATCGACGGGGGTGTCCAGCAGGAACTCCCGGAGGAGTGGCTGGCCTTTGGCAATCCCTGGGAATTTGAGCGCGCCGAGGTGCAATTCAAAATCGGGTTCGGCGGGCATGTGGCGCATGAGGGCGCGCAGGCCAACTGGCATCCAGCCGAGACCGTGATCGCCTTGGCCTATGACACGCCGGTGGTGGGTTGGCGTGGCACCCATGTTAATACGCTGCGGCTTTGGTCGTCCCGGCCGCAGGAGCCGCTCAGGCTCGATATGTTCAATCATGGCGATCATACCGGGGCGCTGACCGGGCGGATGCAGGCTGAGGCGATATCGAAGGTACTATACCCGTCCGATGCGACCCCGGCGGGTGAGGAGTTGCGGCTCCGGCAGGAGTATTTTTTCACCTCCGCGTCACTCCAGGATTTGGTCCGGCGGCATATCCGCACGTTTGGGGATATCGGATCGCTGGCCGAAAAAACCGCAATCCAGTTGAATGACACACATCCGGCCATCGCGGTGGCCGAGATGATGCGGATTTTGGTGGATCTGCACGCCGTGCCCTGGGATGCGGCATGGGGGATGACGCGGTCGATTTTCAGCTACACCAATCACACGCTTTTGCCTGAAGCGTTGGAGACGTGGCCTGTGGCGCTGATGGAGCGGCTGCTGCCCCGCCATATCCAGATTATCTATCTGATCAATGAACAGCAATTGGTCGAAATGCGCGCCTTTTATCCTGGCGACGACCAATTGGCGTTGCGGGTTTCAATGATCGACGAGGAGCGCGGGCGCAGAGTGCGGATGAGCCATCTCGCATTTTTGGGCTCGCACCGGGTCAACGGGGTTTCGGCTTTGCATACCGAACTGATGCGCCAGACTGTGTTCCGCGACCTGAATTTATTGCGCCCCGGGCAGATTGTGAACGTAACCAATGGTATTACGTTTCGCCGATGGCTGCATGGGGCTAATCCCAATCTGACCCGCCTGCTGGCCGAGACTTTGGGGGGTGGCGTGCTGGATCAGGGAATGCAATTGGCGGGCTTGCGCGAATTCTCCGAGGATGATTCGTTTCAAGAACGGTTTAAAGAGGTACGACTCAATAATAAAAAAATATTAGCGGCCATGGTGCATCGCGATCTCGGGATCAAGATCGATCCTGGCGCATTATTCGATGTGCATATTAAGCGTATTCATGAATATAAAAGGCAATTACTGAATATTTTGGAAACGGTTGCGCTTTATAATGCGATACGGTCAAACCCAGGGGCTGATTGGGTGTCGCGTGTCAAAATATTCGCGGGAAAGGCAGCGCCCAGCTATTACCGGGCTAAGCTGATCATTCGGCTGGCCAACGACGTTGCTCAGATGATTAATAACGACCCGATTATGGGCGATCGGCTGAAAATGGTATTTATTCCGAATTATTCGGTAAGTTTGGCCGAGCTTATCATTCCGGCCTCTGACCTCTCGGAGCAGATATCAACGGCAGGGATGGAGGCGTCTGGTACAGGCAATATGAAGCTGGCGTTAAACGGGGCCATAACGATCGGGACTCTGGATGGCGCCAATATCGAGATTAAGGATCATGTCGGGGACGAAAATATCTTTATTTTCGGAATGACAGCCGCCCAGGTCGAGGCGCGGCGCGCCCCTGGCTTTGACGCGCGTGCGACCATCGCCGCTTCAGCCGAGCTGGGCGAAGTGTTGGAGGTATTAAGTTGCGGCGTGGTTTCACCTGGAGACCCGAACCGCTATGCCGGGCTGGTCAGCATGTTGCGCCACGACGACCAATTTATGGTATGCGAAGATTTTCAATCCTATTATCGCACGCAGCGCGCGGTGGCGGCACTTTGGCGGCAGCCACGTGCGTGGTGGCGGGCCAGTATTCTCAACACAGCGGGAATGGGGTGGTTCTCGTCGGATAGGTCAATCCGGGAATATGCCGATGACATCTGGCGGATACCGGTACGCAGTTAAACTTTCATGTGCCGTGTTTGCGCGACCCCGATTTGCATGTGAGACTGTAAAAAATAGGAAACGCGAAGATGCCCTCGCCAGAAGCTCCTCTTGCCCGTGAGACGATGGCCTATGTTCTGGCGGGCGGGCGGGGCTCGCGATTGCTGGAACTCACAGATCAGCGCGCCAAGCCCGCCGTTTATTTTGGTGGCAAAAGCCGGATCATTGATTTTGCCCTTTCGAACGCCGTCAATTCCGGTATCCGCCGCATTGGTGTGGCGACCCAGTACAAGGCCCATAGCCTCATTCGGCATCTCAACCGGGGTTGGAATTTCTTCCGTCAGGAACGTAACGAGGGTTTTGATATTCTACCCGCCTCGCAGCGATCAGGTGAGGATTGGTACCGGGGCACCGCAGATGCGGTTTACCAGAATATCGACATCATCGAGGGATACGCACCGGAGCTGATCGTGATTTTGGCTGGCGATCATATCTATAAAATGGATTACGGCCCTATGCTGGCGCAGCACGTGAACCAGGGTGCCGACGTGACCGTCGGATGCATTGACGTGGCCCGTGCAGACGCCAGCGGGTTTGGCGTGATGGCGGTGAACGCCGTTGATGAGATCACGTCTTTTGTGGAAAAGCCGGATGACCCGCCAGCCATGCTTGGCCGCCCTGACCGAGCTTTGGTGTCCATGGGGATCTATGTATTTTCGCGCAAGTTCTTGATCGACCAATTGCGCCGTGACGCTGCGGATGCGCAGTCCAGCCGGGATTTCGGCCGTGACCTCATTCCGTATCTGGTCCGTCATGGAAAGGCCGTGGCACATCCGTTTGCGCGATCTTGCCGTCGGTCTGGTTATGAGACAGAAGATTATTGGCGGGATGTTGGAACGGTTGATGCCTATTATGAAGCCAACATCGATTTGACGAATGCCATGCCCGCCCTCGACCTTTATGAGCGTGACTGGCCGATCTGGACCTATAGCGAGATCACACCGCCGGCGAAATTCGTGCATGACCAGGATGCTCGCCGGGGGCAGGCATTATCCTCACTGGTCTCAGGCGGGTGTATTATATCCGGCGGCACGCTGCGGCGGACATTATTATTCACCAATGTCAGGGTGCATTCCTATGCGTTGATCGACAGCGCCGTGATCCTGCCGAATGCGAGCATCGGACGCGGGGCACGGTTGACCCGTGTGATCGTTGAGAAAGGTGTTAGGATTCCGCCGGGTTTGGTGGTGGGCGAGGACCCAATGGAGGATGCGCGGCGGTTCAGGCGAACGGAAAATGGTGTTTGCTTGATCACGCAGCCGATGATCGACCGCCTGACTGCATGAGACCGGTCAGCGTTCTGGCCGTCGCCGCCGAGCTTTTCCCACTCATAAAAACCGGAGGGTTGGCCGATGTTGCCGGGGCGTTGCCGCTGGCGATGGTCGCCCATGGCGTGGCAACCACGACCCTGCTTCCTGGATATCCCGCCGTGCTGGCGGCCTTACCGGATGCTGAGATTATTGCGGTCTTGCCGCAATGGTTTGGCGGACCGGCCCAATTATGGCGCGGACAGCTGGCAGGCCTTGATCTGATGGTTTTGGATGCGCCGCTTTTATATGACCGCCCGGGCGGCCCCTATGCTGGCCCGGATGGGGCGGACTGGCCGGATAATGCCATACGCTTCGCGGCACTTGGGCGTGTCGCGGCATGGTTGGGGCAAAGGGGGGTGCCAGGGTTCACGCCGGATATTCTCCATGCCCATGACTGGCAGGCGGGTTTGGCGATGGCTTATCTGCAATTCAATGGGGGCCAACGCCCCCGGACTGTGATGACGGTGCATAATCTTGCGTTCCAGGGGCTGTTCGACGCGTCGTTGCTGGGCGCGCTGGGGTTGCCGCCTGAATCCTTCGTGGTAGAGGGGGTGGAGTTTTATGGCATGATCGGTTTTCTGAAGGCTGGTCTTGTTTTCGCTGACCGGATCACAACCGTTTCGCCCCGCTATGCCGAAGACATCAAGGCCCCTGAGACCGGGATGGGGCTTGATGGATTGTTGCGACACCGTGCCGACATGTTGCGCGGGATCGTCAATGGCATCGACGATAAGATATGGGACCCCGCGACCGATCCGATGCTGTCGGCCCGCTTTGACGCGGCAACAATCGATCATCGTGGTGTGAATAAGCGCGCTCTCCAGGAGTTTTTCAGGCTCCGCACCGAACCTGGGGCATTATTACTGGGCGTGATCAGCCGACTGACATGGCAAAAAGGACTTGATCAGTTGTTGGAGACGATGCCGGTATTGACGGGTTTGGGCATTCAGCTCGCCGTACTGGGCGCAGGCGAGGCGCAGATGGAGCAGGGCTTTGCCGCCGCCGCCGCCGCCCATCCGG
>JAQNCU010000233.1 GCA_029077775.1 Acidocella sp.
TCGGCGTTACCAAATCACACAGCCGACCGCATACATCAAACGATAACCCGTTCTCCGAAGCTCATTTCAAAACCCTGAAATACCAGCCCCAGTTCCCAAAACGCTTCGGCTGCATCGAGGACGCCAAAACATTCTGCCGTGGGTTCTTCACTTGGTATAATCGAGACCATCATCATGCCGGTATCGGCTTAATGACGCCCGACCAGGTCCATTACGGTCAGGCAGATCAGGTCTACGCCGCCCGCCAGACCACCCTCGACCACGCCTTCCGCCTCTACCCAGAACGCTTCGTCAATAGGCCACCAAACCCACCAGCCAAACCCACCGCCGCCTGGATCAACCCGCCCATCGCAACGCTCAAAGCCCAAGTCTAAATGCCAGATCCGGGTGTCTCATTGTCGTTGACACGTTCCGCTAGAAATGCCAAGCGGCAGCAGCCAAGACCGGTCGCTTCACCTCTACGGCGCGGCAAGTGCCACCGAAACCGGCGCGCTATCTGGTAGATTGACAATGATCGGCTCCCGGCCGGAGGACCTGATGAATTTGATGAGATCATCCGGGCGGATACCGGTGGTCTCGGTGTTTACCAACGGGTGGAAATTGACCTGATCGGCATCTAAAAGATTAGCGTCGATGACCACGCGCACCTTGGCATCGCCATCACTTATGATGGCAAACGGTGTCAAAGCCCCAGGCATGACGCCGAGCACCGTTTCCATCTGCGCGGCTGGCGCGAAGCCAAGTCGGCCTTGTGCGCCGATGCTGATGTGCAAGGTACGAAGGTCAATGGTTTGATCCTCGCCAGCGACCACGAGAAAAAGCGTATTCTTCCTGTCCCGCAACAAAAGATTCTTGGTAAACTGCCCCGGCATTTTCCCGCGCAAAGCCTTTCCCTCTTCTACACTCTGATGAGCAGGGTAGGGCAGTGTCGTCGTGGCTATGGCGAGGTCGCCCAAGTGAGCAAACAGCCGGTCGCGCGGACTGCCGGAGACTTTCCTCAGGGCTTGCGCGGTGGCAACGAGAACTTTCAAAGCATCATGCGCGCCATCCGCTTCGCCTTTCAGGAAATCATCATCGATCTGGGCCATTAAGTTTGTGACATGGGCAAAACACAGCACATCCCGGCCGCATGCTTGGGCGAAAGCGTAAAGGGCCGCAGCTTCCATTTCCACGGCGAGGATGCCCTCGACTCGTGCTGCATCGATCGCCGCCTGGGTTTCGCGAAACGGAGCATCGGTGGTCCATGCGGACCCCTGATAAACCTGGACGCTGGAGCTAGCCAAGGCCGCCATGGGCGGGGCGACCAGGGTGGGGTCGGCGGCCACGAAGCGGGCCGCCGGCAGATAATGGTAGCTAGTGCCTTCATCGCGCAGAGCGCGGTCGATCAAGACAAAATAGGGTACAGAACCGCGTGGTGTTATCTGACCTGCCGAGGTGATACTGATAAGCAGGCGACAGCCGGACGCGAAGGCTTGTTCGGCGACCAGCACAGCAAACGCCGAGCCAACAGCACATCCGACAATGCCAAACTCAATTCCTTCGTGAGTAAAAGCAAACATTTCTGTATGATAACAGGCCCAGCCAGTGCATTGCGTCAGACGGCCGGCCGCGCGAAGCTGGCGCACCAAGTCTCCGTCCGGGTCGAGCACGCATATCTCCGGGACTGGCGTTGTTGCGAGGTTTTTCTGTCTACGGGCCGCGATTAGCATATTGTCAGCCCGAAACACCGAGGGGGCGGATGTGTCCTTTGCGTTCAAAAGCGGTATTTCGTTTAAATCCATAATCGGCGCTTTCTGTATGATTAGAATTGGTTCACGCCATACGCCAAGGTACCTGCTCCTACAATTACGAGCATTGCAGCCGCAATGCGGGAGACGAGTTCAGAATGAGGAAGAATACGTCGCGACGCCACGGCGGCCCCCGCGAACAAAGATGCCAGAAAAAGCACTAAGGTATATCCAATTGCATAGACAGTCATCGCACCAGCAGCACGTATGGGGGACCCTGCATAGGAAACTTGTCCGAGTATGAATATGAGCACAGGACTCGCACAAGGTGTCGCAACAAGCGCAAATATCACGCCAACGATGAATGAGCCGGCGCCCGGGGGAATGCGGCTAAAGACTTGGGGTGTTGGCACCCTTATGATCCCCACGAGCCAAAGACCCATGATAATCGTCAGCCCGCCGACCCCGACATTCACCGCCGCGCGGTATTGCACGAAGAGTGCAAAAAACAGTGACGACACCAACCCCAACGCTACATTAACCGCGATGACGCCGAGCACAAACAGCGAAGCGACCCGAAATGCTGCTGACCGCGACGACAGCTTCGAGGCTCCGATATAAGATAGGTTCAGCGGCAGCATGCTCAGAATACAGGGAGAGATGCTGGCGACAAGACCACCAAAAAACGCAACCAGATAAAGCCGCCAGCCGCTTATGGCACTCGGACCGTGGAGCCATGCGGCAACCTTGTTTTGCCACACGCCAACCAGGTATTCGAATGCCACGCCGAGTGGCCCCCACGCTATCGCGGCTACGATGGCTGCGATCAGAGCAATCGCCGCGACTACCCCCAGCCGCGGTGCTGTGACAGCTTTCAATCTATTTGGCGTCCGTCTTCAGCACTTTGTCCACAGCGACTTCATAGTCTTTCAGATTGCTGTCGTTGTAAAACGTCGCGTCGACCTTGCCGCTTTGCGGATTGATCACAGCAACAGTCGACGTCTGAGCCTTGGCGGCATCGTAAAACTTTGCCAGTCCCAGTCTGTTCGCTTTAGCTTGCGCAACAGCCGCTGTCTTTGCGTTCGTTACATTAAACTGTACGAAATTGATCTTGCCGGCATAGGCTTGCTTCAGATCATCAATGGTCGCGTGGGTTGCCTTGCACGCCGAACACCAATCAGCATGGATACGGACGACCAGTGGTTTGCCTTGAAGGGATGGGGCAAGAGGCCCAATGGCGGCGTGACCCGCTTTGGTGAGCGCCTTCGTCGCACCATTCACCTCGCTGGCTGGAACATTCGCCGCCGTTCCAGTCACGACATCGGCCCAAGCCGCTGGCGTGCAACTTGCCGCCGCGACCAACCCCAGGATTACTAAACAGTTTTTCATCATCGCCTCCATTTTACCAAGTCCTTTCATCGAATTCTAAGCCGCAACACCACATCCCAAGATACTACACTTGAAATACAGCCCAAATAAGCAAAAGCTTCACCATAAACGACAACCAAGTTCTTACAGTTGGCAAACAGACAAAATGCGTCAAGGTGCCAAAAACCACCAACAAAGAGGCCTTTGCATACACCGCACTCATATTTTTTGCCATGCCGGAGATCCTCAGCGAGGTATCGTTTTGATGCTTTACAATTATAATCCAACCGCGAAAGGGCAAAACCTTCATTTCTATCAATGGCTTGCTTGGCAGATGAACCTTTCGGTATGACGGAAAAAATTGACATGCTATCGAGTCAGCCAAGGAATTGCCTTATGCAATAGTAACGAGAGAACCTGCGGAGAGTTGTATGATGCGCCCAAATCCTGCAAGCGATGTAATCGTGTTTCTGACCAAACCGAGCATCTTCACGCTAATCTACTGGCTCCTGCTGATCGGCGCCGCTCTCATCGCCGCGCAGGTGTGGAGGCGGGACTCGACGCAGCGAACAGGGACAGCGATTGGCATTTTGATTCTACGCTTTTTCACTGGCACAATGTGGTGGCAGCAATCATTATGGAAGATCCCGCCACAAGAAGGCGGCTTGATCTATTGGATGGGTCAGGAAGTGGCCCACGCAGCGATACCTTTTCAATCATTCTTGATAAAGACGGTAGTGCTGCCACATATCTTGATTTTTGGGCCTTTGGTGTATGCTGTCGAGGTTGCGATCGGGGTTTCCATGATGCTTGGGCTGTTTACCCGGCTCGGTGCTTTGCTGGGGATTGCCATGGGCGTTAACCTATGGTTGGGGCTTTATTCCGCGCCGGGCGAATGGCCGTGGACCTATTTCTTCTTGATCATTATCATGTGTTTGTTTTGGCTGACACCGCCCGGTCGCGTGCTGGGGTTTGATGCCCTGAAGGCCGAGCAGTTGCCTGTGACAACCGGTCGGAGATTTTATCTTGCCTGATGGTCTAACCGCCGAAACTGCGGCGCTAGCCTTCGCCGTTATGGCCAAGGCCCCTCAGCTTGGCCTCGTCAAAACCAGGCTTACCCCCACGCTGAGTAACGTGCAGGCCAGAGTGTTGAGTGAAGCGTTCTTGGCAGACAGCATCGGCGTGGTCCGCGAAGCTTGTCACGCCATCGCCATTGATCCTTATATCGCTTACATGCCCGCGGGTGCAGAAATGCAATTGCGCGACATCGCCGGATCGTCGATTGGGTTGGTGTTAGCGGATGGCCTACCGGTTGACGACGTTGGTGTCAGGGGTATCGGCCGCAGCCTTTTGCATGCGACGCGTCATTTACTCGCTGCCGGACATGTTGGCATTTGTCTCATTAGCGCGGATAGCCCAACATTGCCGGTGTGCGTGTTGAGAGAGGCGGCGGAACATTTGGCGCGGCCGGGAGACCGCCTGGTGCTAGGGCCTTCGGAAGATGGTGGTTACTATTTGATCGGGCTAAAAGCGGCGCACGCCGAATTGTTCCGCGAAATCAACTGGAGTACGGCGACTGTTGCGGCCGAAACCGTCGCACAGGCGGCGGCGATCGACCTTGAGTGCATCATGTTAGCTCGTTGGTATGATGTCGACGACACGACGTCCCTACAACGGTTGGTCACCGCCCTGGTTTCGGGCACGGAAACCGCACCAAGGACCGCAGCTGCTTTGCGTAGCTTCGGATTAGTCGATTGAAGGGCCTTGTCAGGTTGACGTGGTTATCGGGTGTCCGTAGCGATTTCATATGGTGAGTTTGACCCTGCCCTGCGTTTGAAGAGACATCGCTTTCCTCGATTGGTGATCGCCTATGCGGTCTGGCGCTATTACCGATTGAACCTGAACCGTCGGGACGTTGAGGATCGTCTGGTCGAGCACGGCGTTGCCGTCAGCCACGAGACGATCCGAGCCTGGGTCGATCGGTGTGGACCGCAAATTGCCGCTCAGATCAGGCGGGACCGGCCGCGAGCTGGCGATAGATGCCCCATCGACGAGAAGGGGATCACCGTCGGCGGAGACCTTCACGGGCTATGGCGCGCTGTTGATCATCGAGGCGACGTGCTGGAAATCTAAGTCCAGAGACGGCGGAATGCCCGG
>JAQNCU010000234.1 GCA_029077775.1 Acidocella sp.
CAGCGTGAAGCCTGGCAAGATTGGCGGTCACAAGGTGGGGATACTCACCGGTCCCAATCGCGACTGGCTTCGTGAGCGCGCGCAGGAAGACTTCACGTTGCGAGGGCTGGTTGCCGAGTTGGCTGAGCGGGGCGTGAAGGTCGATTACGTCCAGGTCTGGCGATTTGTCCATGCAGAGGGGCTGAGCTTTAAAAAAAAGCGTGCTGCCCGCTGAGCAACTGAGGCCAAAGATCGCTCGACGACGCGAGCTGTGGAAAAAATACCAAGCGCGGCCTGACCCTCGCCGCCTCGTCTTCGTCGATGAGACCTGGGCCAAAACCAATATGGCGCCGCTGCGGGGGTGGGCGCCGGTCGGTCAGCGGCTGCAGGCCAAGGTCCCATACGGTCATTGGAAGACGATGACCTTCATCGCCGCCCTGCGCTGTGACCGGATCGACGCGCCCTTTGTGTTTGACCAGCCGATCAACGCCGCCAGCTTTACCGCATGGGTCGAGCAGCAGCTCTGCCCAACGCTCGCGCCAGGCGACATCGTCATCCTCGACAATCTGTCCAGCCACAAAAAGCCCGCGGTTCGCCGCGCTATCCGCGCCAGAGGCGCACGGCTTCTGTTCCTTCCGCCTTACAGCCCTGACCTCAATCCGATCGAGCAGGTCTTCGCCAAGCTCAAGCATCTGCTTCGAAAAGCCGCAGAACGATCAGTCGAAGCAACATGGAGGCGGATCGGCTCCTTGCTCGACGCGTTCCCGCCACAGGAGTGCGCAAACTACCTCAGAAACTCAGGATATGGTGCAACTTAAAGTCATCAGACTCTAGCCCACCGCTTCGTTTCAATATATCAACGAATTATGGCGGGCCTCGTTTTCTGCACGCGCCGCCCTGCAAAAAGGGGAGCCGAACATGGGTCGTTCAGGGGCAAAACCGCGGATCACCGCGATACTGATCGGTGCGCTCGCATTCCTTATCGGCCCAGGTGTGCAAACCGCATATCCACAAAGCACCACCGTCATGCCCCCGAACATGGTGATGGCAAACCCGCCATCGCCGCCGCTGAAGCACGCGCGGCACGCCAAATCCCGCCTTCCGGCATCCGAGAGCTTCATCTCCGCGGCGCAGGCACAGGCAAGCTGCCCGTCTGACCAGGTGGTATGGGCCAATCTCGCCAGCCGGATTTATCACGCTTCGGGCTCACGTTATTACGGCAAAACCAAACACGGCGCCTATGCTTGCGCCGCCGCTGCGAAGGCCGCCGGGTTTAAGGCCTCTCGGGTGTGAGGGTATCTTCCGGCGCGCTGTCCCGCTGATCACTCAAACCCGGCGGGCACCCGTGCCGCCCAGGGCTGTGCCGCCTCAAGCTGGGAGGCGAGGCGGATCAACACATCCTCGGCGCCGAATTTCGCGGAAAAATGCACGCCAACGGGCATCCCATCCGCCCCCCAATGCAGCGGCACGGACATGGCCGGAACAAACGCCATATTCGCCAACTGCGTGAAGGGCGTACGCTCCAGCGCCGTGAAGGCGAGTTTTTCCGCGATTCCGGATTTCAGCAGCAATTTGCCCGCGCGCAGCATGATCATGAGTTTCGCCGCCCGCTCATCGGCGGGCTTGGTGTCCAGCTCGCCGATCCGCGCCGCCCCCATCGCGGTGACCGGCGTGAGGAAGATGTCGTAATGCTCATGGAACACCCCAAGTGCCCGCGCGAAATCATGCCATGCGGTGCGTGCCGCGACATAATCAGCACCGGAGATGCAATCGCCCAGCAGCGCGATGGTCCGCGTATCGGTATGGAAGGTCGAGGCGTCGGCCCCGGTCAGCGCGCGGACCGCCCGCATGCCGGCGGCCACATGCCCGTAATACATCGTCATGAAGCAGCGGAATAATTGCCGCCCATCGATCGCCGGTGCGGCTTCCTCCACGACATGCCCCAGTGATTCCAAAAGCCGCGCGGCATTCTGCACGGCGGTGATCTGCTCAGGATCAATCCGCCCGCCAACCGGGGAGGCCGTGGAAAACCCGATCCGCAGCCGCCCGGTCTCGGCCCCAACCTCCTGCGCATAGGCCCCGGCGGGCGGGGCGATGATGAACGGCCCGCCCGGCTCCGGCCCCGCGATGGCATCGAGCATGATCGCGCTGTCCCGGACGGAGCGTGACAACACGCCACTGGCCACCGCGCCATCCCAGATCTCCGCAAAATCCGGCCCGCACGGCACCCGCCCGCGTGAGGGCTTCAAGCCAAACAACCCGCAATACGAGGCGGGGATGCGGATCGACCCGCCGCCATCCGAGGCACCGGCCATCGGTACGTAACGCGCCGCCACAGCGGCGGCAGACCCGCCGGAGGAGCCACCCGGCGTGGTGCCAGGGTGCCAGGGGTTGCGTGTCGCGCCATGCAGAATGGTCTCGGTCGTCGCTTTCAACCCCAACTCCGGCGTGGCCGTGCTGCCCGCGATCACCACCCCCGCCGCGAGGAAGCGTTTTGTCAGCTCGCTATCATGGGGGGCGATGTAATCGCGCAGCGCCACGGCACCGCGCGTGGCCTTGGCCCCGGCATATTCCTGGTAAATATCCTTGAGCAAAAACGGCACCCCGCTAAAGGGCCCGGGGGGGCGCTCCGCCGCCGCGATTTGCGCCTGGGCACGCGCCGCGAGGATTTCCACCATCGCGTTCAAGCGCGGCTCTCCGGCGGCGATTTTTGCGAGTGCTGCCTCCAGCACTTCCGCCGCTGAGACCTCGCCGCTGGCGATCAAACCGGCCAAGCCTGTGGCGTCGTATGAGGCGTATTCCGCGAACATTTTTATCCCCCTGTCGTTTACGGGAAAGGATGCCCGACTACGGCGTAAAACGCCAGAACATCAGCCGCGCTTTGCCGTGCCGTCTGACGGCCAGCGGGTCCGCCACCTCAAATTCATCCTCGGGCCCAAGCTCGGCCACCATCACCGCCTCCGGCGCGATCCACCCGCGCGCGCTCAGCACGTCGAGCGCCCTGCCAACCAGACCCTGGCCATAAGGCGGGTCGAGAAACACCAGACCATGGGCTACCCCCGGGCCGACCCGAAGCACGTCCCGCGCCTCCACCATGCTCAGCGCCGTGGCGCCGCAGGCCGTGATATTGGCCCGTAACGCCGCCAGGGCGGGCTTGCTCATCTCGATGAAATCAGCCGACGCCGCCCCGCGCGACAGCGCCTCCAGCCCGTACGCGCCAGTACCGGCGAACACATCCAGCACCCGCGCGCCCCGCAAAAGATCACCCCCGCCCCAGGGCGCGTGCATCAGAATGTCGAACACCGCCTGGCGTGCCCGTATGCTCGTGGGCCGGGTCTGCGCGCCTGTTGGTGCCACCAACCGCCGCCCGCGCCAGGCACCCGCGATCACGCGCGGCCCTGGTGCCCCAGCGGTCATGTCTTCAGGCTCGGTATCTGCTCGCGCAGGATTTTGCCGTTGACCTCCTCGGCCTGACCACGCTCCAGCTTGCCGAGCTGAAACGGCCCGTAGGCAACCCGGATCAGCCGCGTGACCGGCAGCAGCAGCGCATCCATCACCCGGCGGATTTCGCGGTTTTTACCCTCTTTCAGCGACACGCTGAGCCAGGTATTGGCGCGCTGGATGGAATCCACATGGGCCTCGATGGGGCCGAACCTCGTGCCGTCCACCACCATGCCGTCGGCCAGGCGCTTCAGCTTCTCGGGTGCCACGCCGCCATGAACGCGCACCCGGTAACGGCGCAGCCAGCCTGTCGCGGGCAGTTCGAGCAGGCGGGAGAGCGCGCCGTCATTGGTCAGGAGCAACAACCCCTCGGATGTCAGGTCGAGCCGCCCGACACTGATCACGCGCGGCAGACCGGGCGGTAGATGCTCGAACACCGTGGCGCGGCCCTCGGGGTCTTTATGCGTGGTGACCAGCCCATCGGGCTTATGATAGCGCCAGAGCCGCGTGCGCTCAGGGGTTGAGACCGCCTTGCCATCCACCACCACGAGGTCGCCCGGTTGCACGAAGACCGCCGGATGCGTCACCGCCGTGTTATTCATGCGCACGCGCCCGGCCAGGATCATCGCCTCGGCATCCCGGCGGCTCGCGATCCCGGCGCGGGAGAGAAATTTCGCGATCCGCTCGCCGCGCTCAGGTGTGGGATCAACCATTGGCGGCCGCCACCATCGCGCGCAGGATCGCGCCATCCCCGGCACTTACGAGATATTCCGGGTGCCATTGAACGCCGATGCAGAATTTCCGGGCTGGGTCCTCCACACCCTCGATCACGCCATCAGGGGCCAGCGCGTTGATGACGCTGCGCCCGGCGTCACGCACCGCCTGATGGTGTGAGGTGTTCACGCTTATGCGCGGGCCGACAATGTCATGCAGCCGCGTGCCCGCGATAATATCCACCATATGCGCGGGCTGCTCGGCGCTCGCACCTTGTTCATGGTTCAGCGCGCCGGAAATTGTGTCGGGGATATGCTGGATCAGGGTGCCGCCAAGCGCCACCGCCAGTAATTGCTGGCCACCGCAGATCCCGAGCACGGGCATGTCCCGCGCCAAAGCCGCGCGCAGCAGGGCGAGTTCGGCATCGGTCCGGGAGGCTTTCACGGTCACACTCTCATGCCGCCCGGTATCGCCATACAAAGCGGGGTCGATGTCGAACGCGCCGCCGGTCACGATCAATCCATCAAGCCGGGTGAGATAATCCGCCGCCAATGCGGGTTCATGCGGCAAGGCCACGGGCAGCCCGCCCGCGGCCACCACCGCGCCAAAATAATTTTGCCGCAGTGCGTACCAAGGATAACGAGACCAGCCTCCGGCGGGCTCGGCATCCAGCGTCAGGCCGATCAGCGGGCGTTTTGTCATAGGGGCGTCTAGACCGATGCGCCCGCGCAAGGCAAGAAATGCCCATGGCCGAACCGCCCACCCCGATGGAACAGGCACTGGCCGCAGCGCGCGGCGCGCGGGACAAGGGCGAAATCCCGGTCGGTGCCGTGCTGTGCGATGCCAAGGGCATTGCCATTGCCATAGCGGGCAACCGCACTGAACAGCATCAGAACCCGGCTCTCCATGCCGAGATGGTCGTTCTGCAAGCGGCGGCGGCAGCGTTGGGGCGCAAATACCTGACTGATTATACGCTCACGGTCACGCTGGAGCCCTGCGCGATGTGTGCGGGCGCCATCGCGGCCTTCCGGGTAAGGCGGCTGGTCTTTGGCGCCTATGACCCGAAATCCGGTGCGGTGGAGCACGGG
>JAQNCU010000235.1 GCA_029077775.1 Acidocella sp.
GGCCCGCCCTTGAGCGGACCAAGGGGAAAATAGCTGATGCCAGTGGCCGACGGCCCGGCGACCGGCTGTAGGAAAACGCATTTTGGCGACACGGAACTGGTCCCCCGTGCGAAATCAGACCATGTTGTTGTTTGAGGCCCTTGCCATCAATCATGAGTGGGCTTGCAAGGAAGCACTGTATCGTCTGCCACTGCTGCGCCGACATCGTGAGAAGAGCACAATCCAGCCACCGATTGACGCGGGCGCGAGTACACTGTCCTTGTGTCATCCAGCGAAAAGTCACGAACGGATATCGAGCCATGTGGGCTGCCAGAGCCGAAGCCGACGTGCGCACAACCGTCGACGCCGCAAGGCTCAAAGGTGCAAACCCCTTCGCCACGATCCTCGCTACTTTGGCCTGAACCCGGATTCCACCGAAAAACCAGTGCCAAAAGGGGCTGGGTAATTACCACGACGACAAGAGCGGATCATGAAGGGCTTCAAGTCAGCCCGACATCTCCAGCATTTCGTCTCCATTCACGACCCAATCGCCAACATCTTCCACATTCCACGCAACAATATTCCGTCCGATCATCAACGTTCACTGAGAACCGCCGCCATGGGAATCTGGAACGAGATCGCACGCTTGCAGGCAGCATAGGCGAAAACGGCGGGGCGGACTTTTGACCCAAGTCCGTTAACTTTACAATGCCTGATCGATGCTTAACACTATCGAACAGCCGGAGACACTCACCATTGGCCGTTCATATCCGGAAATTCAACTGGTAATTGTTCAGGTAGCTGAATGTTTTCATTTTTTTGGATCAAGCGTATGATATTTGGCTTGATCCATCCCACGGTTTCTTCCCATAGCTTTTGGGTAACAGGATCAAACCCATGCGCGAGGATGGACTTGTTCCGCTTTTTCAATATTTCCCGCATCGCTTCAATATGAGCCTTCACCGCAGGACCATAGTGGCTATCCTTTTTTGAACCCCCTAAAACCCGCCAGGCCCGCTCCAACGGCAGATCGATGAATTCCTGATCTTTCAAGCACCATTCCTTCCGATACTTACTGGGGAGTTTCTCTACAGGAAACGTGGTAGTCGATTCGTCCAACTCCTCCCTAATTCGCCATTGCGCCGTCCATTCCACCAAACGATAGGCGCGGGCAACGGCGTCATCAAAGCGTCCGCGACTGGCGCGGCGCTGGGCGTTGAGCCAGAGATCAAAAAGGATTTCCGGTTCCTTTTTGTCAGCACAAAGCCGCCCCAGCCGCTTCAGCAGCGGGTGAGCTTCGGGCAGAATGCTTATAAGGATTTTTTGCGCGCCCGTGTGATCGAAAATGTCCCAATTATGCAGGCCGCTGGCAAAATGTGCCCGCCATCGCAACCTCGCACGCCATGCCACATCGCCAAACTTTCGAGTCTCGGCCGTGTTAAGCAATCGCTTTAAGATCTCGACCGCGACCTGATAATCAAAGCTGCGCATCGCGGTCTCCGCCTCAGCAATCAACCGCTCGGCAACCAGCAGATCGGTTGCCATACGTTGCGGCTTCTCGGTGCCATCTTCAATTTTAGTCGTGTCGGGCCTATTACCGAGCATGAATTGAAGCTCAATGTCCGGGACCGACATCGCCGCATAAACCATGCCCGCCGACATGCTCTTGGTGCCACCGGTATAATCAACGATGATTTTGGCCTCTGGATGCAGGCGTTTGAGACTAGTCAGTCGGGCTTGCACGGCAGAAAATATACTGTCCGGCTCATCTGCACGCACTTCCAGTATTTCATGGTCGCCTGCCAGAACGGCGAGGGGCGGATCATTAGGACTCAAAGGTTTTGAGGGCGACGGTGCTGCAGATTTAGGAATTTCGTTGGTATTCACGCTGCCGCGTGAGCCAGCCGTCGCCACAAAAACCGTAAAATCTGGCTTGACGGTCGCAAGACAGGTGCGCACCGGCTGCGGGCTGCCGCCCAGCGATGCAAAAAGGATTGTTTTTGGCGACGGGGGGTTGGTAGGCGTGTTCATAACCCATTAACCTTACGGTAGCCTTCGACCGACACACTCTCAATTTCGCCGTCAAAATTGACTTCCATTTTTGTGTCGCTATTCGCCACGCTTTTCACCACAGTTCCGGTCTCATCATCATTCGTCACTTTCTCTCCCTTGAGAAAACGGTAACCTGCATTTGGTGCAGCAGTGGCAGGTCGCAGATCAGGCGCAGCGACCGCTGCAGAACGGTTGGACGTTTGTAGCATGCCTCCTGACTTGTTTCCGAGCTTTGGCATTTGCGGCGCAGCATCCGCGTCGAAGAGGATGATCCACCCGAACGGCAGATGCTCGTTGTTGTTGCCGCAAGCTGCCGTGCGGCTGCCGCCCCATTCCATGTGCTCCGCATCACGACGCTGCCCATTTTTGCCATTTTTGGCGCGCTTTTCACCTGCCCGAATACCCTCAATGCTCTTGGATTCAAAGTGGCTGAAGCGGCCCACGCGCAACAGCCAGGCACAGCGTTTATCAAGCCCGGATTTCAGGGCTTCCACCTCCAGAGGCAAGCTAAAAGCCGTCAACAGGTCGTCCATCAGGACGTCCGTGCCAGTGTTTTTGTAAAAGTGATTCCGCTCGCCAAACCATAGATTGACGTGATGGGCGTTGCAGGCCTGGCGCAGGCTAATAAAATCTGGCGACGTTTTGGGGATGGCCTGCGCTTCGCCAGCGTCACGTTTAGCTGTGTCAGCCAAATCTCGCCGCTCCTTAGCCGCGGGCGGCTCCAAGGTTGCAATCTCCACCAGAAGGGGCTGCGCAACAAACGCACCACGGTCGGCAATGGCAGCCAGCCGCTCGCAGTGGATTTGCATGTCCTTTGTTCCTCCTGCGGCAACTGCATCGTCCTTCAGATTGAGAATCTGCGCTTTATCGATCAGCGTGCCAGCGGTGCTTATTTGCATATCGCCGACGCCGACATCGCGCATCGGGTCCTGTTCGGTCTTGCCTTTGGCAAACTCAAAGGCCCGGCTCTGCATTTCGTCGGAAACCTGACTCGTTTTGCCAACTTTGCCTTCCCTGGTTTTGGTTTTGATATCCCGCTTCGCGCTCTCATCAACCTGCTTCGCCAGCCATGCGGTTCGCAGCGCCCCCTTAAGGGATGAGCCGGGCAGGATCGGCGTGTCGCCGGAGCGCACGAAGGGGTGGATTTCTCCTTTACGTTTGAGTTCACCCTTCATCAGAGTTTCGACATCGTTCCTGGAACTGGCGGACACCCCAATCTTTTCTCGGATATCCATGTCCTGCGCAGTTTTCCGCATGAAGTCCTGCGCTTGTTTAAGACCGTTCTGGCGAAGCATTTTAACATATTGCCCGCGCACGGCCTCGGTCATGCCGGCAATCACGGCGGATGGCTCGAACCTGTTCAAAACGCCACCCACCAGTTTGAAGCCTTCCGGCGTCCATGTCGTGCCATCGCCGACATGGACCGGTGTCAGCGCCCAGCCTTTCAGGCGGTGCAGGGTGCGGTTCATGGCTCTTCCTTATAAAGTGGCGCTTCCTCATAAAAAGGCACGCAGACATGCAACCCGTTATGGATGATCTCCGGCCTGGTGTGATGCACACCTGCAATGATCTCGCCAGCCCGTGCGCTATTGGCTTTGCCAAAAGTCGCGCCGGGACGTGCCAGCAACAGCGGGCGTTTGAAGGGGGAAGCTCCATCGCTGACGCCCGGTCCGGTCTTGCCATAATGCGCCATAAGTTTGCAGCGCATATCGACAAAACCATCGGCAGTTCCGTGCGACAGTGACATGTGGCGCAGGGTGAGCGGCACGCCATTGGTTGCGGGCGGCACCGCAGCTAATTCATTGTCTTCTTTGACCGAGACTTTATGCCACTGACCACGGCCCAACGAAGCATCACGCCCAAAGCCCGCCTCCCCAAGCCCCTTGAACAGCATATTGATGGCGCTTTGCGAACCTTCAGGCGCGCTGATATAAATATCGCGCTCCGCTCCAGCCTCCATCATATTCGCCCCCAAGGGCTTTGCATCGACACGGGCGGGCGGAGCAAAGCTCCAGTCCTCCTCAAGAAAAAACAAGCCGCCGGTTTCGGGCGTCGAGCCGGTATTGCGATCAATCGTATTGTGCGAAATTCTGAAAGAGCGGTCTTTGATCCCGCGCAGCTCACCAGCAAGTCTTGAGGCGGAAAGACGCGCGCGCGTTTTCAGGAATCCTTCGCGGGTAACAAAGCCAAGCTTTTTCTGTTGCTTATCTTCATCCGCTGCTGCAAGTTCCTTCGCACCCGCATTCCCGGACTCCTTCTGGCGCGGCGATGGTGCCAACAAGGGTCGCGGCAGCAGGCCGCGCGGGAAGCCATCCGAAATCGCCCAGACTGTCTCGCGTTCGGCAAGCCAGGCGACCAACGCCGCTTCGCCCTCGGCCTCGCGCTTGATCCAGCAAAGCTGGCCAAACAGCGTGCCTGAATTCATCGGCGCGCCGAGTGGCGCACGAAGCGTCAGTTGCAGGCGAAATAGTTTGAGGGGCGACATGGCGCTCACTGGGAGACAGGTTGTGTGGCTGACATTACCTTATCAAGGAGTGCCTCAAGCGGCTTTTTATTGCTAAACGCATGGCCGCGAAAGTCATTGTCAAGATGGCGTTCCAGATTATCAAAGCCAACCAGTTTCAGATTTTTGAACTGCACCCGGCCATAACCGCGAGATCCTGAACCGCCCAGCGCATCTTGCTCCAGCATATCAAAAGCCTGTATGAACCAGGCGAGACACGCGCGATCCCGCGCGCCGCCATCGCCCGTATCATAAACGCGAAATACGAATTCTGCCTCGAAAACCGCACCAGAAGGGACGCGCTCGGTGTGGCGAGGCCCCACCTTGTCGTGCGCTTTACCGGCAATTCGGTCGATAACTACTTCCGTCTTGTCTTCAGTCAGGGGAAGTCCACGGCGCAAAATTTTATCGCGCCATTCCGGCTGGACAGCGCAATCACGGCAGATCAGCCGCGTCGGCCCACCACTCCATTTGTCGCGTTTGGCGGGTGTGCCAAAAATGCGCTGAATTGCGTCGTCAGGATTAAATGTCTGGCCGTCGCTATCGTTAAACCCCCAGGGGTGTCCATCCGAGCGCACGGTCCCGAACGCCCATTCGAGCAAAAAGCGCAATTTTCCCTTCAGGCTGGAGCCCGGAACATAAGGCTCCATCGTGTGGGCGTTGTTGCATGGAT
>JAQNCU010000236.1 GCA_029077775.1 Acidocella sp.
ACGCCGATGCGGCACTCGTCGAGCAGATCCGCAACCAGGCGGTGGGCGATTCGCCGCTCTCGGGCATCGCCAATCTGTTGATCTTCCCGAACATCGACGCTGCCAATATCGCGTTCAATCTGGTTATGGCGAGCGGGGAGGGGGTAACCGTGGGGCCGATTTTGCTTGGCTTGTCGAAGCCGTTGCATATCGCGGTCCCGAGCGTGACGGCGCGCGGGTTGGCGAATATCTCGGCGGTGGCGGCGATGGAGGCCGGGCTGGCGCAAGTAAAATAGGGCGCTACGCACAGCCCAAAATCGCCGTGGCGGCGGCGGCGGAGGCCAGCCCGAAGGGGGCGCGCAGGCTGGCAAGGGCGGGCGGGAACCCCGCTTTCTGGCGGGTGGCGACACCAGGGTCTGTAAGCAAAGCGTGCAACGTGGCGCATAAAATATCCGGCCTGCAGTCATTCTGGAGCAATTCTGGCACCAGAGCCTGACCGGCGAGAAGGTTGATCATCGCGACATGCGGGATTTTGATCAGGCGGCGGGCCATGAAGGCGCTGGCTGGGTTAACGCGATAGGTCACGGCCATTGGCACGCTCGCCATGGCAAGTTCCAGCGTGGAGGTGCCTGATTTGGTGAGGGCCGCGTGCGCGCAGGCAAAGGCATCGTAACGCTCGGGCACGTCCCGCACGATGATCGGGCGGATTTGCCAGCCTTGGGTTTGCGCGGCGACGGCATCGGCAATGCCGGGGGCGGCGGCCAAAACCGGGCATAAACCAGGGATTTTCGCGTTTAACAGCGCCATGGTCTGGCGGAACACAGGCAGTAACCGCGTGGTCTCAGAGGCACGCGAGCCAGGCATCAGCACCACGGGGGTGGCATCTGGGGCAAGGCCGTGCCGGCTGCGGAACCGCGCGGCATCGCCCTTATCCGCGCCCGATTCCAGCACCGGGTGGCCGACGAAAACCGGGTTCAACCCGTGCGGGGCGAAAAACGGGGGCTCAAAGGGCAGCAGGCATAAAAGCTCGTCCCACAGGCCGGGAAAATGGCGCACACGCTCAGGCCGCCAGGCCCAGACCTGGGGGGCGACATAATGCACGCGCCTGATCCCCAGCTCGGCGATGGCTTTGAGCACGCGCAGACAAAAACCCGGGCTGTCGATGGTGACCACGATATCCGGGCGCGTGCGGGTGATCGCCTCAATGGTCTGGTTGATACGGCGTTTGATGGCAAAAACCCGGGGCAGGATTTCAGCGAGGCCCATCACCGCCAACTCCTGCATCGGGAAGATGCTCTCCAGCCCCTGCTCGGCCATGCGCGCACCGCCAATGCCGGCAACCGTGATGGCCGGGTTGGCCGCGCGCAGGCCAGCGATGAGGCGGCCACCCAGGACATCGCCGCTGGCCTCCCCCGCGATGAGGAAAATGCGGGTCACCCGAGGTCGATGATTGGCGCGGGCGGAATGGCGACAGGCCAGTCCCGATGGTTGAGCACGCCGCCATCGGCGCGGATGCGGTCGATGGCGGTCAGATCGGCGGTGGCGAACAGCAAAGACGGCTCGTTCAAGGCCCCCATGGCGGCGACCCCGTTGGGCGGAAACCCATGGTCGCAGGGGGTAAAAAGGGCGGGGTAGCCATGGTTCGCGTCGATGATGGCGGACCAGGGGGCATGGCCGACCAGGGGGATGGTGGCGATGAAGCATTGGTTCTCAATTGCCCGGGCACGCGCCGAGAGCCGCACGCGGTTGAACCCGGCCTCGGCCTCGGTGGTGCTGGGCACCAGAATTAGTTTTGCACCGGCGGTGATTTGCGCGCGGACATGCAGGGGAAATTCAGAATCATAGCAGATCGACACGCCGATGAGCCCGTGCGCGGTGCGGAACACGCAAGGCGGCGCGCCACCGGTGATGGTCCAATGCTCGGCCTCGAACCGGGTCATACATTGTTTGTCCTGAAAACCGATAATGCCCGTAGGGCCGATGAACGGCGCGCGATTATAAATGGCCTGGGCGCTACGCATGGGTAGCGAGCCGCCAAGCACATAAAGCCCGTGGCGCATCGCGATGTCGCGCAGCGCGGCGATGAACGCATCCGCCTGGGCGGTGACAGTGGCGATTTCAATTTCGACATCCGGGGCCGTGATGGAGGCCCCGGCGAGCACCATGGCGGCATATTCCGGCAAAGCCAGCAGATCCGCGCCGCCAAGCGATGCCTGTGCGGCCAGCCGGTCGATACGGGTCATAAAGGCCGCAAAGCTGGGCGGCGGGGAGACACCGAAGGCGGCGAGGGCGAGCCTCACGGCAAAACCCGCGTCCAGAACATCAGGGTTTTCGGGCTCTCCGCCGCCGCCCCGATATCGCGCCAGGACATCTGGCAGGTCAGGGATTCCTGCCTTGTATAGCCGCGATGGATCCAGAATTCATCGAGCGGTTGATAATGTTGCGGGCAGTTTGGATGGTCCGCCGGGCGCTGTACGGCACAGAAGGCCGTGATGCTGTGACCCGTGGCGCGGGCCTGGGACTCCCGCGCCGCGAAAAACGCAACGCCAATACCCTGGCCGCGATAGGGCGCTTCCAGCACGCTCTCACCGAAATAAAAAATCTTGGAGATGTCCATGCCCGCCTGGCGAAAGGGGTGCTGGATGTTCGCGGTCTCGGCCCGTAGCGGCAGGCACGTGGCGGCACCGACCACGCGGCCACCCGCACGGGCGATAATGATGGCGGCATCCGGCGCTGTGGCGTAGGTCTGCAGATAGGTCTTCTCGTACCCCATCGCGCCATCATACAGGTACGGATAGTCCCTGAAAACCGCGATGCGTAAGCCCGCGAGAGCGGGTAAATATGGCAGGATATCCACGCCTGTGAGCGTGGATATCACTGGTACCCGTCTAGTTGCTGGCAACCGGCCCGTCGACCAGCGGCTCGGTGCTGGTGATGAAGGTATCCAGCGCCGCCTGCTTCTCGGCATGGGTTAGGCCAGCCTCATTGGCCACCACGGGGCAATAGGCCGCGACCAGATCGTTCGTAAGGTCGGCATTGCTGATGCTGCTATTGGCGGTGCGGATGGCCGAGATCAGCGCCCGGGTGCGGTTGGGCATGGTCTCAGGCGTGGCACCCTCATAGATATCGAGCATATTGCTCCCCGGATCGGCGACGGAGGTTGGTCCACCCGCACCCGAGACATGCGGGCAACCAAATAGATCCGCCGCCTGGCTGGCCATGGGCGGCACCACGGCAATGGCACGCAGCGCCATCACGTCTTTCGGTGAGGCATCGGGTAATGCGTTGTTGCCCCAGGCGGTGCGGACGTAATTTGCAACCCCCGCGATCTGCTCGTCAGACAGGCTGGCCGCGAAGGAGGGCATCGCCGGGCCGACACGCCACGGGGCAAGGCCGTTCAGCACCGCACCGATAATATTGGTCGGGACCGAGGCCATGACCGCATCATTACCCGCGAGGTTGGGGATGATGGTGCCCAGGCCGCCGCCGGTCTTGCCATGGCAACCCTGGCAGTTGGCGGCATAGACCGTGGCGCCAAGTGCCACGGAGCGCGCGGCATCGGCCACCGCCGGTAAAGGGGCTGTGTCCTGCGGCTTGGTCTGGGTTTGCAGGTAATCAGCGATGTCCTGCACATCCGACGGCGGCAACTGGCTCAGCGAATACTTCACGACCTCAGCCATCGGGCCGAAGGCCGAGCCTTTGTGCATATTGCCATCTTTGTACAGATAATCTGTCAGGTCAGACGAGGACCAGCCGCCGACACCGTAATTTTTATCCGACGAGATGTTGGGCGCGTAATATGAATCAATCGGTGCACCCGCATAAGCGCGGCTGAGTTCCAGCCCGCTCATAATGTTGCGCGGGGTATGGCACTCGCCACAATGGCCCAACGCCTCGGTCAGATAGGCACCGTTGACCATGGCGGGCGACCAGGACGGATTGATTTTCATCGGGCCTTCATGGAAGAACAATATACGCCAGCCCAGCAGCACCGGGCGCTGGTTGAAGGGGAAAGCCAGCGTGTTCGGCGTGGGCGCCACGTGCACCGGGGCGAGCGAGAACAGATACGCCTTTATTGCCATGACGTCGGCGTAAGAGAGTTTGGTGTACGAGGTAAATGGCATCGCCGGGTAGATGTAGTTCGGGAACACGACATAAGACCGGCCCGGGGCTTCGCCATAATGGATGGCGTCGTAGAACTGCTTATCCGTCCAGTTACCAATGCCGGTTGTTTTGTCTGGCGTAATGTTGGGTGAGGCAAGGCCACCGAAGGGCGTGTTCAACACCAGCCCACCGGAATATGGCGCGTGGTTGGGGCCGGAATGGCAGGGCATGCAATCCGCCGCCGCGACCAGATATTTGCCGCGCGCGATAAGCGCCGCCGGGTCGGTGGGGGCGGTCAGGCTGGCGGCGGGGTAGCCGGTATTGTCATCGGCGATGGCAAGCCGGCTTAAGCCCACACCGCCCAATACCAAAGCCAGAATGGCGGTGGTGAATAAAACCCGGTGGCGGCGGAATGTCGGCAGTGCGATCGGCATGGCTGGACCTGTGGTTGCGTTGCGGCATCTTATTTCGCCATATTTCGGAATCTATCAAGTGTGAGGCCCGGAGGTAATTCCCGTCCAGATCAGGGCACGGTACCGCCGTAAAGCCGGGCCGGATCATGCAAAGGGGCGGCGATCTCAGCCGCTGCGCCGTCACGCAAAGCGGTGTAAAAGCAGCTTCGCCGCCCGGTGTGGCAGGCGACGCCTTTCTGATCGACGAGCAGCAACAGCGTGTCACCATCGCAATCCCACCGCAATTCGACCAGTTTCTGGGTTTGGCCGGAGCTTTCCCCCTTGCGCCAGAGTTTTTGTCGGCTGCGCGAAAAATAGCAGACCTGACCAGTGGCGATGGTCTCAGTAAGCGAGTCGTGGTTCATCCAGGCCAACATCAGCACCTCACCGGTATCATGCTGCTGGGCGATGGCGGGGATCAGGCCGTCTTCATTGAAGATTAGCAGGTCGCTGATGTCGGTCATGGATCGCTTCCTCCACCAGCGGGGCGGATGAGTTTATCATCAACCGGGTGCGCTTTGGCACCGGGATAGTCAACGCGCGAGATGATATCGGCAATGACCGCGAGACGGCTGGGCTTTTTGTCATTCGCGTCAACCACCATCCAGGGCGCGGCGGCGATGTCCGAGGCCGCGAACATGGCATCGCGGGCG
>JAQNCU010000005.1 GCA_029077775.1 Acidocella sp.
AAGCAATATCGTGGCGGCCAGCGGCAGCGCCCCGCCCATTATGGCGGCAATCGCCACGCGCGGCCTCGGGTGTCGGTGCATAAGCACCGCGAAGATCACCGGCGCCTCGAACACCATGACATATTTGGTCATGAAGGCGAGCCCGAGGAACAACCCGGTAAGGAACCAAGCGCGGGTTGTGAGCGCGGTGAACATCGCCAGCGCCGTGAAGCTCGCCATGAATAATTCGGTATTGGAAGACAACCCGTCATTACTCAGCGAGACGATGATCAGCACAATAGCGGCGGCGGCGGCGGCCAGACGATCGGCGGTGAGGGTTTCCGTGATTTTAAAGACCGTGAACGCCAGCATGGCCACGAACACCATCATGGCGACCCTGATCGCGGCGATCCCCGGAATCACCGTCTGAAACACCGCGAAAATCGCGTAAATGCCGATCGGTTTGTTGTCCCAGATGGTCGTGTACGGCAAATGCCCGGCCCGCCACGCCGCGGCCATCAGGTAATACAGGCTCTCATCCCAATCGATCACGGACCGGTGCAGCACGGGCAGACGCGTGAGCACGGCACCGGCGACGCAGAGCAAGGCAATGATCTGGTCTTTAGGAACCCGCTTCGTCACGTCACCAGTTTGCAAAGCCAGCCCAGATTGTCCAGGGTCAGGGGCGCAAAACCGGCTTCAGTACCGACCCATCCTCCGAGGCCGCGCAGGCGAGGTTGATATCTTTCAGGTCATAAAATTTGATCAGTTTATCAAACGGAAAGCGCCCCTGTTTCCAAAGCTCAATCAACTGCGGGATGAAGATATCGGCGTTGCTATCACCCTCCACCACGCCTTTGATGGTCCGGCCAAACAGAATGTTGTTCATATCAAAAGCCACATCCGTGCCCAGCGGCGCGGCCCCGATCAGCCCGCATGTGCCGGTCACACGCAATGCCTCCACAGCCTGCCGGAACACTTTCGGCACGCCCGTACATTCCACCGAATAATGCGCGCCGAGCCCGCCGGTCAGCGCCTGCACGGCGGCAACCGCGTCCTCCCGCCCGCCATTGACCATATGCGTCGCCCCTAACGCCAAAGCCAGCTTCAGCCTGGAATCGTTCAAATCCACCGCAATGATGGTGGTGCAGCCGACAATGCGCGCCGCCATAATCGCCGCCATGCCGACAGAGCCCGCGCCGAACACCGCAATCGACGACCCGGCATGGGGACGCAGCGCGTTGATCACGGTGCCAGCCCCGGTCGATATCCCGCACCCCAGCGGCCCCATCAGTTCGAGCGGCACGGATTTATCGATTTTTACCACATTGCGCGCCTTGGCCAGCGCGAAATCGCCAAAGGATGACTGGCAGAAAAAACAACCCGAGATGCGTTCGCCGGTTTTGCCAGTGAGCGGCGAGCTGCCATCCGCCCGCCCGCCGCCAAAATTATACCCGAAGAATTCCAGGCAATAAGGTGCCTTGCCAGCCTCACAATTGGCGCATTTGCCGCAGGAGCCAAAGGCCATCACCACATGGTCGCCCGGCTGCACCTTGGTCACCGCACTGCCCACACGCTCCACCACGCCCGCGCCCTCATGCCCCAGCACGGCGGGCAGAGGGGTTGGATAATACTGGTCCCGCACTACGATATCAGTATGGCAAACGCCCGTTCCCTTGATGCGAATAATCACCTCGTCGGGGCGCGGGTCCTCGATGGTGATCGTCTCGATGGCAAAAGGCGCTTTGGCCTCGCGGGCAACCGCGGCGGTGCATTGCAGCATGTCTGGTTTCCTCAGATTATGGTTGTTGGACATAACCATCCGGCCAGATTCACCGCGTCATGTCAAACCTTGCAGCGCCACGCATGACCCTCGTGCCGCCCGCCTTCATCGGCAGCGAGATCTACCGGCTGGAGGTTTTCGCCCCTCCGCACCCGCTGGCCATGCCGCGCGCCATGCTGGTGCGCGATTTATGCGCCGCGCTGGGCTGGCTGGCTGAGCGCCAGTATTTTGAGGCCGCCATGGCAACCGACGCTGAATTATGCGCTTTCCACGATGCCGATTACATCGCCGCTCTGCACCGGGCCGAGCATGATTCTGCGTTACCCCCGGCTGTTGCGGCCCGCACCCGCATCGGGCTCGACGGCAATGTGATCCATAAAGCGGTTTTTCGGCGGCCTGCCATCTCTGTCGGCGGCGCGTTACTGGCGGCGGGTATGCTGGCGGGCGGTGTGCCCGTTTATGCGCCCGGCGTGGGCAACCACCATGGCAGGCGCGCCCAGGCCAGCGGGTTCTGCTTTGTGAACGACATCGCGCTCGCCATCATCCGGTTGCGGGCCTTGGGGATAAAGCGGATCGCCTATGTCGATCTCGACGCGCATCACGGTGACGGGGTGGAGACCGCCTTCGCCGATGATCCCGATGTTTTGACCCTCTCGGTGCATGAATCTGGCCGCTGGCCGCGCAGCGGCGGGCAGAGCGACCCCGCCCGGGCGATCTATAATTTTCCCGTACCGCCCGGGTTCAACGATTCGGAGATGAATTTTCTGTTGGCCCACGCCATTTCGCCCCTGGTTCGCAATTTCCAGCCCGAGGCATTGCTGATTCTGCCCGGCGCCGACGCCCTGGCCGATGACAGCATGAGCCGCCTTATGCTCTCCAACAACGCGATCTGGGATGCCGTGCGCCTGTTACGGTCATTGGCCCCGCGCGTGGCGGTGTTTGGCGGCGGCGGGTATAACCCGTTTGCGCTGGCCCGCTGCTGGGCAGGAATTTTTGGAATCTTAAACGGATTTCCGCTACCAGATACATTACCTTATGCAGCGCAGGCCCTGCTCCGCGATTTGGTGTATCACCGCCACGGCAACCGGGCGCTGCCCGGGCATTGGGTGCAAACATTGCGGGACCCGCCAAACCCTGGCGGCCTGCGTGATGAGGTTTTGGCGATGGAGGTGTCATGAAGGCGTTGATCTTGGGCGTAATGGCGGTGGCAATGCTGGGCGGGGTGGCGCGCGCGCAGGACGCCGACCCCACAGGCCCGCAGCCAAAATTGCCCACCACGCCCCTGACAATCGAGACCAGCAGCGGCAAAACCTACCATTTCACGGTCGAATTGCCGGTTACCGCCATGCAGCAGGAAACCGGCGAGATGTTCCGCACCTCCATCCCGGCGGATGCGGGCATGTTGTTCGTCTGGGCCCAGCCGGAGGTCTCTGAAATGTGGATGAAAAACTGCCCGGTGCCCGAGGATATGGTGAATATCGGCGCCGATGGCCTGATCAAATCGATCAATGAGGACACCATCCCCTATAGCCTCAAACCGCTCTCCAGCGTCGTTCCCGTGGTCGCGACCCTGGAATTACAAGGCGGAATCACCGCGGCGGATGATATCAATGTCGGCGACCGGGTCATTGCCAAGCCGTTGGGCGGCGGCTAGAGCCGTGGCAGTTCGGGGCGTGGCGCAGCCTGGTAGCGCGCTTGTTTTGGGTACAAGAGGCCCCCGGTTCGAATCCGGGCGCCCCGACCAGTTGGCAAACAGGAGGGTTTGATGCGCGCACGGATTTTTTTACCCCCTAAATCCGCGATGCAGTCCGGCACCGCCAAAACCCATCGCTGGGTGCTGGAATACGAGCCCGAAACCGCAAAACGCCGCGACCCGCTTATGGGCTGGACAGGCAGCGACGATATGCGCCAACAAATCAAACTTAGCTTCGACACAGTTGAGGCCGCCATCGCCTACGCCAAGGCCCACAACATCCCCTACGACCTGGAAATTCCCGCCGCGCGCAAACGCGGCGTCAAATCATACGCCGATAATTTCCGTGCCGACCGCCGGGAAAACTGGACGCATTAGCAACATCTCCAACCCCACGACTCACCCTACCCAGAGTGCGAAAACGCATAAGCATCCATCCGCAAAAACCCGAACTCCACCGATCTGTGCAGCCTGCGCGCGGTGATATCGGCCCCCGCCGCGCCCATCGCCACGAATAGCGGCAACAAATGCTCCTCGGTCGGGTGCTCCTCGGCGGCAAACGGCGCGCGGGTGCGGTAATCGACCAGCGATGCCGCATCCCCGGCCACAATGCGCGCATCCATCCAGTCGGAAAATTCGGTCACATCGGCACTCTCCGGCGCGTCGAGCGCCGCCCGGCCATGGCCGAACCGGCGCAGATCATGCGTGAAGCTGCCGCTGCCCAGCACCAGCACATCTTGGTCCACCAAGGGGCGCAACGCCGCCCCCATCGCCAGATGGTGGCGCGGCCCCTGGCCCGCGAGCAGTGATATCTGCGCCACCGGAATATCCGCATCCGGATAGGCCAGCATCAAGGGCACCCAGGCCCCGTGGTCCAGCCCGCGTCCGTGGTCAATGGTGCCGGGAATGCCGGATGCGCCCAGCAACTCCACGGCGCGTGCCGCCAGTTCCGGTGCGGCGGGCGGGTCGTAGCGCAACGCGTATAAAGCCGGGGGGAAGCCATGGAAGTCATGGATCGTGGTGTTGCTAACAGGCGCGCTTACACAGGGCGATGCGCGCTCCCAGTGCGCGGAGGCCACCAATATGGCGCGCGGGCGGGGGCGGTCCGTGCCCAATCTCTCCAAAAAATGCCGCGCCGGGCTATCCATCAACGCGGTCATCGGCGAGCCATGGCTGATGAACATCGGTTCGATCATGAACGGGATTTGGTATGCAATGTCCGCCCGCACAAGCCCCGCACCCCTCACCTTGGCGCGGATTGCGCAAGCCGGTACGGGTCGGCCCGGTATGTGCCCATGATTTTGATCTCGCTCGAGAAGAACGCCAGCTCCTCCAGCGCGCGGGCCAGGCCCGGATGCGCCGGATGGCCATCCACCTCAACCAGAAACTGCGTCGCGGTGAACGTTCCATTGACCATATAGCTCTCCAGCTTGGTCATGTTCACACCATTGGTGGCAAACCCGCCCAGCGCCTTATACAAAGCCGCAGGCACGTTGCGGACCTTGAAGACAAAACTGGTCATCAGATCGGGGGTCTCAGGCGGTGGGGTCTCGGCGGTTTTCGCCATCACGTAAAACCGGGTGGTGTTGTGCGCCTCATCCTCGACATTGCGGCGCAATATCGTCAGCCCATGCAGGTCCCCGGCCAAGGCGGAGGCGATGGCCGCATCCTCAAGCGTGCCCAGCCTTGCCACAATCTCCGCCGCCCCGGCGGTGTCATAGGCCACCATCGGCGTCGCCCCCAACTCACGGATCAACCGCCGCACCTGCCCCAGCGCCACGGGATGCGAATGCACGCGCTTGATGCTGTCCAGGGCGGCGCCAGGAATCGCCAGCAGGCAATGCTCCACGCGCAGGAATTTCTCGCCGATGATCGACAAGCCGCTGCCCGGCAGCAGGCTGTGCATATCCGCCACCCGCCCGGCCAGTGAGTTCTCCGGCGGCAGCATCGCCAGGCTGGCCCGGCCCTCATGCACCGCCGCAATCGCGGTCTCAAAGCTCTCACAGGGCAAAGTGGTCATGTCGGGGAAGGCGATCCGGCAGGCGAGGTCGGAATACGCGCCAAACTGGCCTTGAAATGCAATCATCGACATATGCCATGCCCCCAATTCGCCCGCGCCGCCGCGAGGTCCGCTGGCGTATCCACACCAAAAGGTGCCGCCGCCACCCGCGCCACACCCATGCGCATCCCCGCCTCCAACGCCCGCAACTGTTCCAGTTTCTCACGGCGTTCCAACGCCGATGGCGGCAAGGCCACAAACCGCGCCAGCGCCGCGCGCCGGTACGCGTAAATCCCGATATGATGCCATAACGGCCCATCGCCCGCTGGCACAGGCAAACGGGAAAAATACAGCGCCGGGGCAATATCGGAACCCGGCGCGAACGCACACGCACACTTCACCACAGACAGCGCCTGCGCCTCGGCATCGCTCAAAACCGGCGCGACCAGCGTTGCGATATCGCAAGCCGGGTTGGTCAAGGGTGCCAGTACGGCATGCAGATAGGTGGGGTCGATGCCCGGCAGATCGCCCTGCAAATTCACCACCACATCGTGCACGCCCGCCGGGTCCAGGGCCATCAGCGCGGCATGGATACGGTCGGAGCCCGAGGGTAAATCCGGGTCGGTCATCACCGCCTGTCCGCCAGCTTTGCGCACGGCATCGGCAATCTCAGGCTCCGCGCACGCCACCGCCACGGGCCCGAGGCCGGAGTCCAGCGCCCGGCGCAAAACCTGCACGATCATCGGCACCCCGCCGATTTCCGCCAGAACCTTGGCTGGCAGCCGGGTAGAGCCCAGCCGCGCAGGAATAAGAATGATGGGTGTCATGGCACGATGCCTCTATCCAACTTGTAGCACCCGACTAAATCGCTATAGGGGAGAGCGCAATTGCGGCACTGCGGAAGGATTGAGGGTCGGGCATGAGCAACACGGGTAAAGACAGTTTGCTGGGCAATAAAATCGCGGCCGGGCTGCTCACCGCCGGGCTGATTTTCTGGGGCGCCAACCGGATCGCCAATAGCATAGTGCCCGATGACGCGCCGAAAACGCCCGCCATCAAGCTCACCGGCCTGTCCACCGCAGCACCGCCCGCCGCTGCCGCCGTCGGCCTCGTCTCCATTATCCCGATGATCGCCACCGCCGATGTCTCAAAAGGCATGGCCTTTGTGCAGCAGCAATGCTCGGCGTGTCACACGCTGAATGCCGGGGGCGCCGCGGGTGTCGGGCCGAATTTATACAATGTTCTGGGCAGCCCGATGTTCGCGGGTGGCGGGTTTGCCTATTCCGACGCGGTCAAGGCCAAAGCCAAGGGCAACTGGAATTACGACACCATGAACGCCTGGCTGGCTGCCCCCAGCAGCTATGCACCCGGCACCGCCATGTCTTACCCCGGCATTAAAAACGACCAGACCCGCGCCGATGTCGTGGCCTATTTGCGCACACTCGCCGCGAGCCCCATCGCCTTGCCGAGTGCCGCCGCCGTTAAGGCCGCCAGCGCACCCGCCGCCGTGGCGGCCACCGCAACATCCACCGGCACCCCGCCCCCCGCACCCAGCATCGACACGCTGTTCGCCAAGGCCGATATCAGCAAAGGCAGCGCCCTGGTCGCCCAGCAATGCTCGGCCTGCCACGCCCTGAACAAAGGCGGTGCGGCGGGCGTCGGGCCTGATTTATACGGTATTGTGGGGGCAAAAATGTTCTCCGCCGCCGGGTTCTCATATTCCTCGGCCGTCCAGGCCAAGGCCGGGCCGGTCTGGACCCCGGATACCATCAGCGAGTGGCTAAAAGACCCGCAAGCCTTCGCGCCCGGCACCGCCATGTCCTATCCCGGCATCAAAAACGACCAGACCCGCGCCGATGTCATTGCCTATCTCAACAAAAACTCTGACGCGCCGGTTAAGCTGCCCGGCACCTGACATGTCGCTGATCGCCGCCGCCCATGCCGCCGCCCATGCCGCGCTGGATGCGGCGGGCGCGGTCATCCGGCCCTATTTCCGCAGCGGGCTGCTGGCTGACGACAAATCCGACGACAGCCCGGTCACCATCGCCGACCGCCGCGCCGAGGAGGTTCTGCGTGAGATTTTGCGCCAACACTTCCCCGATCACGGCATTCTGGGCGAGGAATTCCCGCCCCATAACCTCGGGGCGCGCCATATCTGGGTGATCGACCCGATCGACGGCACCCGCGCCTTCATCACCGGCCGCCCGAGCTTCTGCACCCTGCTGGGCCTTTTGGAAGACGGCGCGCCCATATTGGGGTTGATCGACCAGCCCATCACGGGGGAACGCTGGTCAGGTGGACGCGGTCAGCCCGCGATGTTCACGGGCCCGTTCGGCGGGCAACCCGGCACACGCGGCGTCACCAACCTTGGTTCTGCGGAACTCTCCGCCACCGGACCCGCCTATTTCAATGCCGACCAGATGCGGCGCTTCGACAACCTCGCCGCCACATGCCGCCGCCTCTATTGGGGTGGCGATGCTTATGCCTATGGTCTACTGGCCCTGGGGCAGATCGATATCGTGGCTGAATGTGGGCTGAAACCATGGGATTGGGCGGCACTCGCCCCGGTGGTCGAGGCTGCGGGTGGTAAAATCACCGACTGGCAGGGCCAACCTTTGCGGCTTGGCGCCGATGGCACGGTCCTCGCGGCGGCCAACCCCGCACTCCACGCCGCGGCACTTGAGGCGCTGGCGTAAAGCCCTGCATGTTCCGGCGAGCCACACTGCTGGTCTGCCTTCTCACCCCCGGATACGGCCATGCCTGCGTCGATCTGATAACCCTGGGTGATGCCGCCCAGCCGCCGCCGGGCTTCAGCCATTTGCCCTACGCCAACCCGAACGCGCCCAAAGGCGGGTCGATGGTGCTGGGCGCCATCGGCAGTTTCAACGACCTCAACCCCTTTATTCTGCGCGGCACCGCGCCTGACTCTACCTTACAAATCTGGCAACCTTTGTTCAAACTCTCGGATACCGACAGCGTGACCGAGTATGCCGAACTGGCGCAATGTGTGCGCGTTCACGGCAGCGCGGTCACCTTCACCCTTAACCCCAAGGCCCGCTTCTCAGATGGCACGCCGGTCACCGGCGCCGATGTTATCTGGACCTATCACACCCTCATCACCCAGGGCGCGCCGTTCTATGCCGCCGAATACGCGCAAATCGCCAGCGCCACAGCGCCGGATGCCCATACCGCGCGCTTCATCCTCAAACCCAGTGCCGGGCCGGATACGGTGTTCAACCTCGCTGGTATGTATATCCTGCCCGCGCATTTCTGGGCGCACCGGGATTTCGCGGCACCCTTGAAAGACATTCCCATCGGCTCCGGCGCCTATCGCGTGGTACGGGCAGATTGGGGCCGCCGCATCACCTACCAACTCATCCCCAATTTTTGGGCGCGCGATATCCCCGCCGATAAGGGGTTCAATAATTTCGCCCATCTCACCGAGATTTTCGTCCGCGACAAAGCCGCGCTTAACCAGGCTTTCCGCGCCGGGCAGATCGACGCCATGGTCGAGACCTCCGCCCAGGACTGGGCGCATGATTATGATTTCCCGGCGGTGCGCAACGGCGCGGTAACCCGTGCCGTGGTGCCCGAGACCCTGCCCGCGGGCATGTCCGGCCTGGTGATGAACACGCGCATGCCCATTTTGGCCGATCCGCGCGTGCGCCGGGCACTGACCCTCGCCTTCGATTTCCAGTGGGAGAACCGCACGTTGCTCGGCGGCGATGCCATCCGGGAGGTAAGCTATTTCTCGAACACTCCCATGGCGGCAACCGGCCTGCCCATGGCGGGGGAACTGGCTTTGCTCGCTCCCTTTCGCGCCACCGTACCCAGTGCGGTGTTTACCCGCCCGTTCACGCTGCCAGTGACCGATGGCTCGGGCTATAATCTGCCGGAATTATCCGCCGCCATGCGGCTGTTGACCCAGGCGGGCTGGCACATCCACAACCTCGTCCTCGTGAACCGCCAAGGCATGCCGATGCGCCTTGAGATCCTGCTCGATGATACCGCCGATGAACGCCTTGTGCTGCCTTACGCGCATAATCTCGGCCTGCTCGGGATCAAAGTGACCGTAAGGCTGCTCGATGCCACCAGCTACCAGGCCCGGCTGGCGGATTTTAACTTCGACATGACCCCGGCGGATTTCCCGGTCTCGGCGTATCCAGGGTCGGAACAGGCGGCTTATTGGGGCTGTGCCGCCGCATCCCAACCCGGATCGGCCAACCTCGCGGGGGTCTGCACGCCCGCCACCGATGCTATGATCAACGCCGAAATCACCGCCGCCGACCCCGCCGCCAAGCGCGAGGCCATCCACGCGCTCGATAGGCTTTTGCTCAACGGCTACTACGTCATTCCGTGGTTCTACCATAACACGCAGCGCCTCGCCTGGTGGCAGACGCGGGTGGCGCAGCCCGGCATCCCGCTGCAAACCGGGCATGATTTCTCACTTTGGTGGGCCCGATGAGACGCTATCTCATCCGCCGCCTGTTGCTTGTCATCCCCACATTATTCGGCATCATCGCCTTGAATTTCTGTGTGGCACAAACGGCGCCGGGCGGCCCGGTGGACGCATTGTTGAGCCAATACCACCAACGACTTGATGCCAGCGGCGCCATCCCCGGGCAGAATGTCTGGCGCGGCGCGAACGCGCCCGGTGCCGCCACCCGCGCCGCTTTGGCCCGGGAACTCGGGTTCGACAAACCACCGCTCACCCGGTTCTGGCTCATGCTGCGTGGCTATCTCACCTTCCACCTTGGCCGCAGCCTGGTCGATGGCACGCCGGTCACCACTCTCATTCTGGCGCGGTTGCCGGTGTCGCTCTCGCTCGGGCTTTGGTCCACGCTGCTGGTCTATGCCATTGCAGTGCCGCTGGGCGCGGCTTCCGCCATGCGCGCAGGTGGCCGGTTCGACAGGCTGAGCCGCGCAATGGTTTTGGCACTTTACGCCGTGCCCGGCTTCCTCGTGGCCATTCTCGGCCTTAATCTGTTCGGCCAGGGCGGGCGTTGGCCTGCGTTGCCGTTGCGCGGGCTGACCAGCGGCGGGGCAATCGATGCCTCGCTGCCCGGCCTTGTCGCCGATTATGCGTGGCATATGGTGCTGCCCACGCTCGCCATGACCCTGGGCGGCCTGGCCAGCCTGACCATGCTCACCCGCAACAGCGTGCTGGCGGAATTGCCCAAACTCTATGTCCTGACTGCGCGCGCCAAGGGTGCCGGGCCGGGGCTGGCTTTGCGCCGCCACGCGCTGCCGAATGCACTCCTGCTCATCATCGCCGGGCTCCCCGCGGCGGCCACCGCGATCCTGTTTTCTCAGGCGCTGCTGGTCGAGATCATATTCTCGCTGCCCGGCCTCGGCCTGCTCGGCTACGATGCCATTTTGCAGCGCGACGACCCGGTGATCTTTGGTACACTTTATGTCTACACCCTTACCAGCCTTGTCCTGCGCATCATCGGCGATCTCCTATACGCCTGGCTCGACCCGCGCATCGATTTCGACGGCCCGTTGTAATCATCCCGGGCTTGATCCCGCCCACGCTCTCACCTAACTCCAGACACATTTCATTCCCGCCCGATAATGAGGATCGCATGTCCGAACAAAACACCGCTGAAGAGACCCGTAATTTTGGCGCCGAGGTCGGCCGGTTGCTCGATCTCGTGGTGCACTCGCTCTATTCCGACCGCGAGATTTTTCTGCGCGAGCTTGTCGCCAACGCCGCTGATGCCACCGATAAGCGCCGTTTCCTCGCTTTGTCCGACCAGAGCCTCGCGCTGCCCGAGAGTGCCGCCATCCGCATCGCGCTCGACAAACACGCGCAGACCATCACCATCGCGGATCATGGCGTGGGCATGAGTCGCGAGGAGTTGGCGGAAAATCTCGGCACCATCGCGCGCTCAGGCACATCGGCCTTCACCGCAACCCTCGCCGGACAGGCGCAGGAAGACCGCCCGAGCTTAATCGGCCAGTTCGGTGTTGGCTTCTATTCGGCCTTCATGGTCGCGGATTCGGTTGAGGTGATCTCGCGCAAATCCGGCTCCACCGACGCATGGTCCTGGCACTCCGCCGGGCGCGGCGTATACAGGCTCAAGCCCGCGATGCGCGAGGAGGCCGGCACCACGATCATCCTGCATATCAAACCCGATGCCGAGGAATATCTCGAACCGCTGCGCATCAAGACCATCATCCGTAAATGGGCCGACCATATCGCTTTGCCGATCGAGCTTGAGGAAGACGGCAAATTCGCTGCGGTGACCGAGGGTGCGGCACTCTGGCGGCGCGCGAAATCAGACATCTCGGCGCAGGATTACGCAAGCTTCTATCGCCATCTCGGCCATGCCTTCGACGAGCCCTGGGCGACCATCCATTGGCGCGCCGAGGGCACGCTTGAATTCACCGCACTCCTGTTCATCCCATCGGAAAAACCCTTCATGCCGGTCGAGGAGAGCCGCGACTCCAAGGTGCGGCTGCACGTCAAGCGCATGTTCATCACCGATGCCGCGAATTTGCTGCCCAACTGGTTGTCTTTCGCGGTGGGCGTGGTCGATACCGAGGACCTGCCGCTCAATGTCAGCCGCGAGATTTTGCAAACCACCCCCGTGCTTGAGAAAATCCGCAAGGCCCTGGTCAATAAAGTGCTGTCCGAACTGAAATCCAAGGCCAAGGACCATGAGGATTTCAAATCATTCCAGCAAAATTTCGGCGTGGTGCTCAAGGAAGGGCTCTACGAGGATACCGGCCACGCCGCCGACATCGCGGCCCTTTTGCGTTTCAACACCACCACGCATGAGGACACTACGCTCGATGAGGTGATCGCCCGCATGGCCGAAGGGCAAAACGAGATCTACTATCTCGCGGGCGATGCGTCATCGTTAAAGACCTCGCCGCAGCTTGAGGGCTTCGCCGCCAAGGGGGTGGAGGTATTGCTGCTTGGCGACGCCATCGACGCCTTCTGGCCCACGCGGCTTGGCCAGTACAAAGACAAATCGTTCAAAAGCGCGAGCCAGGCGGGCAGCTTGTTCACCCCGGCCGAAAGCGATGAGCGCATCACCCAGCTTTGCACCGCCCTGGCGGCGGCTTTGGGCGATAAGGTCTCAGGCGTTGCCGCCTCCACCCGGCTGAAGGACAGCCCCGCCATGCTGGTGGCGGCTGAAATGGGCCCGGACCTTGCGATGCAGCGTATGCTGCGCCGCGCGGGCCGCCCGGTTTATGGGCCGAAACCGAGTCTGGAGATCAACCCCGAGCATAAACTCATCCAACGCCTCACCGGCGCCGAGACGCTGGACCGCGACGCGCAGTTGCTGCTGGACCTCGCAAGCCTGCAGGAAGGCGATCTGCCCGAGGACCCGGCTCTGTTCGTGCGCCAAATCGCCGAGGCCCTCGCCCGAGACTAGACCCGGATGATCCTTGATCGGATCGCTTTGCGATCCGATCAAGGATCTGAATCCAGCTCTACCGAAATATCTAGAGGGCGATTCAGACTCCAGGTTCGCTCGCAAAACGAGCGGACCAAGAGTCATCGCGCTCTAGGCGGTCGCCGTCATACGCGGTTGGCCTGACCAAAGGGTCCGGGCCAACCGCGTAAAGGCCTTCAGTTCCCGAGGTTCAACTGCCTGTGCGTCGTCGCCGCCCCGGTCACACCGCCTGCGGCACCGCCGATCAGCGCGCCGTTGGCAGCACCCATGCCTGTCACAGCCCCGATAATCGCCCCACCGCCGGCGCCAATGGCCGCCCCGGTCAGCGCCCGGTGGCCCTGGGAGTAACCACAGCCCGAAAGGGCAAGCGACGCCATGACCAACATGCCGGGTATAAGTTTACGTAACATAGCAAATCTCCATTGATGATTGTTGATCCGAACCACGGATGGTTACGTATATGGGGTGCGTTTCCGGCTGATCGAAAAACGCTCTAATTCCCGACCAGCGGCTTGCCCAGGTTCAGCACATGCGGGCTGATCGCGGCCCCCGCCACCGCGCCGACACCGCCACCAATCGCCGCCCCGGCGCCTGGCCCAATGCCGGTCACCGCCCCCAGAACAGCCCCGGTACCCGCGCCGATCGCGCCACCTGAAAGTGCGCGCGACCCCGGCGAATACCCGCATCCTGCCAGCGTAACACCCGCGGCGATCATCAAAGGCAACACGGCAAATTTCGTTTTCATATCACGATCTCCTCAATTTACCTTATCATTCACTCTGCGCGAGGATCGTGGCGATTTTAGGGCTACAGGGTGACCACCGCCGTATCGCGGCCAGCCCTTGCTGCTTTCCACCCCGGGCTGTAATCCGAGCGCGGTTGCGCCATACGCGGCGTGGCAATCTGGTCTATAGGTCGTGATATCATGTGATCGCCCGGCGGGCGGTGCCGGGTCAGGAAAGGGTTTTGATGTTCGCTAAACTTCTCGGGCTCATGTCGGCCGACATGGCGATCGACCTCGGCACCGCCAACACCCTCGTTTACGTCAAGGGTCGTGGCATCGTGCTGGCTGAACCCTCCGTCGTCGCCATCGCCGATGTCAAAGGCCGCAAGCATGTCCTGGCGGTGGGCGAGGAAGCCAAGCAAATGCTCGGCCGCACGCCCGGCAACATCTCAGCCATCCGCCCGCTGCGGGACGGCGTGATCGCGGATTTCGACGTGGCGGAGGAGATGATCAAACATTTCATCCGCAAGGTACATAACCGGCGCGGCTATGCTTCACCGCTTATCATCATCTGCGTGCCGTCCGGCTCCACGGCGGTTGAACGCCGGGCCATCCAGGAATCTGCTGAATCCGCTGGTGCGCGCAAGGTATTGCTGATCGAGGAGCCGATGGCCGCCGCCATCGGCGCTGGCCTGCCAGTGACCGAACCATCAGGCTCGATGATCGTGGATATCGGCGGTGGCACGACCGAGGTCGCGGTGATCTCGCTGGGCGGCATCGTCTATGCCCGCTCGGTGCGCGTCGGCGGGGACAAGATGGACGAGGCCATTATCTCGTATATTCGCCGCACCTTTAACCTGTTGATCGGTGAAAGCTCCGCCGAGCGCATAAAAATGGATATCGGCGCCGCCTGGATGGACAGCGCCGATGACGGCCCATCGCGATTCGTCAAAGGCCGCGACCTGATCAACGGTGTACCGCGTGAGGTGACCGTAACCCAGCGCCAGATTGCCGAGAGCCTGGCCGAGCCGGTCGGCCAGATCGTCGAGGCGGTGAAGGTTGCACTTGAGAACACCCCGCCTGAGCTGGCGGCGGATATCGTCGATAAAGGCATCATGCTCACCGGCGGCGGGGCTTTGCTGCACAGGCTGGATGAAGTGCTGCGCGTCTCCACTGGCCTGCCGGTCATGGTCGCGGAAAACCCGTTGCAATGTGTTGCCCTCGGCACGGGCCGCGCGCTTGATAACCCGAAAGGCCTGCGTTCTGTGCTTAGCTCAATGTATTAACGGAGAGATAAATGGCGCGAATCCGACTGCTGGTTGGCACGAAAAAGGGCGCGTTCATCTTCACCGCCGACGGCAGCAGGCGGGACTGGGCCATATCCGGCCCGTTTTTCCCCGGATGGGAAATCTATCACGTCAAAGCCTCGCCGGTGAACCCGGACCGGATCTATGCAGCACAAAATTCCCCGTGGTTCGGCCAGCTCATCCAGCGTTCCGACGATGGCGGGGCTAATTTCACCCCGGTCGGGAATGATTTCCGGTATGACGGCGTGCCGGTCACCCATCAATCAGATGACGGCACGCCCCAGCCCTGGGCGTTCAAGCGCGTCTGGCACATCGAACCGTCGCTAACCTGCGCTGAGACCGTGTTTGCCGGGGTTGAGGACGCGGCTTTGTTCAAATCAACCGATGCGGGGGCCAATTGGGCAGAGCTTTCCGGTTTGCGGACAAGCGGCACCGGGTCGGCCTGGCAGCCCGGTGCTGGCGGGCTGTGCCTGCACAGCGTCATCCTCGACCCCGTGAACGCTGACCGCATGTTCATCGCCATCTCGGCGGCGGGCGCGTTCCGCACCGATGATGCGGGGCAGAGCTGGCGGCCCATCAATCAAGGCCTGGTCTCAGAGCATATCCCCGACCCGAAAGCTGAGATCGGCCATTGCGTGCACCACATCGCCATGCACCCCGCCCGCCCCAATACGCTGTTCATGCAAAAACACTGGGATATCATGCGCTCTGATAATGCGGGCGACAATTGGTTCGAGATCAGCGGCAATGTGCCCACCGATTTCGGCTTCGTCATCGATGTCCACGCGCATGAGCCGGAGACGCTTTATGTCGTCCCGATCAAAAGTGATGCCGAGCATTTCCCGCTCGAGGGCAAGCTCCAGGTCTATCGCAGCCGCAGCGGCGGCCATGAGTGGGAGGCGCTGACCCATGGCTTGCCTCAGCAGGATTGTTACGTGAACGTGCTGCGCGACGCCATGGCGGTGGACCGCATGGACCCGTGCGGCATCTATTTCGGCACCACTGGGGGCCAGATTTACGGCTCCGCTGATGCTGGCGATCATTGGCAAACCATCGCCCAGACCCTGCCCGCCGTGTTATCGGTCGAGGTGCAGACCCTGCCGTGAAGGCCACCATTCATGTTGAATTACCCGTCAGCTTAACCGCCCTGGCTGGCTGCGCCCGGCATCTGGCGCTGTCGGTTGAAACCCCGGTCACGCAAAGCCGGGTGATCGACGCGCTGGAACAAGCCTACCCGGTATTGCGCGGCACCATCCGCTCCCGGCAAGCCAAAATTCGCCGCCCCTTTATCAGGTTCTTCGCCTGCCAGACCGACATATCGCACGACCCGCCCAACGCGCCATTGCCCCCATCAGTCTGCGAGGGCCATGAGATGTTCCTCATCGTCACCGCCATTGCGGGCGGCTAGAGCGCGATGACTCTAGGTATGCTCGTTTTGCGAGCGAACCTGGAGTCTGAATCGCCCTCTAGATATTTCGGTAGAGCCGGATTCAGATCCTTGATCTGATCGCAAAGCGATTCGATCAAGGATCATCCGGGTCTAGAGCGTTTTCCGATCAAACGGAAAAGCTCTAACAGTATTTTTGCGAGCAATTTCATCCGATCAGGTCGTCTCGTTAAGTCAACCTGATCGGATATTGCTCTAGGCGTCCATCAAGGCTGCGCGGCGTTATGCCCAAGTTCCGCCGGGGTCAGTTCAAAGCCCACCAGAACCTGCACATCGGCGTTTTGCTCCGCATTTGAGAGCTGAATTTTCAAGGGCTTCGAGGTTGCCTGCGCCGTGCTCTCATTGCCATCAAAGGCCAGCCGGATCGTATAATCGGCCTTTGAGATAATCTTGTCGTCCCGCGTGATCGCCACGAAATAAGGCAGAACCAGTGCTGCCCCATTGTCAGCGGGCCCGTCGCTGGCCGCAAACCCGGCCTGGAAGCTCACGGTCAACAGATGTTTCTTTGGCTGCAAAGTACACGCGCCCGCCACGCCCGTAATCTGCGCGGTGGTAATCTGGCCGCTCACATCGGTGCGCCCGGGCAGAAACAGTGTCAGGCTTTGCGCCTGTTCCAGCACATTGACCTTGGGGCAGAACATCGGCGGTGCCGGACCATCGGCGCAGCCAGACAGCAGGGCAAGCAGGAGAATCGGCGTAGCGTGCAGTTTCATGCCGCCTCCCTTGCCAGAATTTTTCGCAACCGTCATCAACGCGCCATGGCGGTCTATACAGAAGTCACCGACGAGGCGCTGGCGGCGTTTCTCACGCTCTACAACATTGGCGGTATGGTCGCGTTCCGTGGCATCGCGGAGGGCGTCGAGAACAGCAACTACGCGTTGAAAACCACCGAGGGCGATTTCATCCTCACTTTGTATGAAAAACGGGTCGATCCCGCCGATTTACCCTGGTTCCTCGGGCTTATGGAGCATCTGGCGGGGCGCGGCCTGTCCTGCCCGTTGCCGGTCCGCGGGCGTGATGGCCAGAACCTCAACCCGCTTTCCGGGCGCATCGCCGCCATCACCACATTTCTACCGGGGGTCTGGCCCAGGCGCGTTCTCGTCGAGCATTGCGAGCCTCTGGGCGCGGCACTCGCGCGGCTGCATCTGGCAGGGGCTGATTATGCGCCCATCCGGGCCAATAATCTCGGCCCGGAGTCCTGGGCGCCCTTGTTGCAAAAATGCGCGGCAGGGTCAGCCCAAATCCAGGCCGGGTTGGCCGAAGACCTCGCCGCCATGCTGGCCACCATCACCGCTGCCTGGCCGCGCGATCTGCCGGTCGGGCATATCCATGCGGATCTGTTCCCCGATAACGTGTTTTTCCTCAATGGCGAGATCTCCGGCCTGATCGATTTTTATTTCGCCGCCACGGATCTCTACGCCTACGACATTGCCATCTGCCTCAACGCCTGGTGCTTCGAGCGTGATTTCAGCTTCAACGTCACCAAATCCCGCGCGCTTCTGCGTGGGTACATGGCGCACCGCACCCTCTCCCCGGCTGAGATCGCGGCTTTGCCGGTGCTGGCCCAGGGGGCGGCCATGCGCTTTCTCCTCACCCGGCTTTATGACTGGGTGAACACCCCGCCGGGCGCGCTGGTCACCCGTAAAGACCCGCTCGATTATTACCGCCGTCTGCGCTTTCACATCTCGGCATCGGGTTCCAGCGCCTATGGGCTCTGAGGATAGTGGCCCCGCCACCGTCGAGATCTGGACCGATGGCGGCTGTAAACCCAACCCCGGCCCCGGCGGCTGGGCCGCCATTTTGCGGTATCGGGGCAATGTGCGTGAGCTGACCGGCGCAGAGACGCAGACCACGAATAACCGCATGGAGCTTACCGCCGCTTTGAGCGCGCTCCAGGCGCTAACCCGGCCGTGCCAGATCATTCTGCACACTGATAGTGAGTACCTCAAGAATGGCATCACCCGCTGGCATACCGGCTGGGTGCGTAAAAACTGGCGGAATGCCGCGGGCGACCCCGTAAAAAATATGGATTTGTGGCAATGTATCCTGGACGCGGCGAAGCCACATCAGATAGAGTGGCGTTGGGTTCGTGGTCATTCCGGGGACCCGATGAATGAACGGGCGGATGAATTGGCAACCGCAGCGCGTGAAAGGCTCACATCCGAGTGACCGAGACCGGCGTCATGCTACGACGCACCATTGCCGCATGCGTTTTCGGGGCGTTTTCCCTGCTGGCGTTGTTAATCTTGCTCACCATGTCGCAGATTATGCGGGAACACGCGATCAGCCGCACGGTGCAGCGCACGCTGATCAATCAACGTCAAATATTCAAGTTATACACAACCATCGGCCAGGCAGATCTCGGTGCCCGCGACTATCTCGCCCTTGGCACCCCGGCTTCGCGCGCCCTTTATGAAAATGCCGCGGCCAACATCCAGCCTGAACTGGATGAATTCGACGCCAACGCGGGCAGCACGTCGGATGGCGCCAAGATCAACGGGCTGAACCACCTCGTCACGGCGGAGATGGCGCAACTGGCCGAGGCCGTGGCCTTGACCACATCCGGGTACAAAACCCAGGCGGTGGCGCTTATCGGCAGGGTGATCGACGGCAAAACCCACCCGGCGCTGCGCCAGATGGTGGCGTCCTTGCAAAATGACGAGGAACGCCGCCTGCTCCTGGCCAGCGCCGGGGAGGCGCAGGCCGATTTACTGCTTCAAATCGTGACCATCTCGACCGCGATCAGCCTGTTTTTCGTCGCCCTCTACGTCACGCTCTATAGCCGCAGTCGAAACGCCCAGATGCGCCGTGCCGAAGCGGCCCTGATTGACGCCAACAACAACCTTGAGCGCGTGGTCTCGGAACGTGGTGTCAGTTTGAGCGCGAGTGAGGCGCAGTTCAGGGCTCTGATGGAATTCATGCCCAACGGGGTCGCCATCGCCGATGCCAAGGGTGCGCTCACCTTCACCAGTGCTGGCATGGCGCGCTTCACCGGTGTTTCAGTGCAGGAAATGCGCGGCGATGGCTGGCTGGCGCTACTCCACCCCGATGACCGCGAGGTCTGCACGCAGGAATGGTACCGGCGCATCGCCTTGGGCGAGGATTTCTCGATGGAATACCGGATCCGCCATCACGGGGGCTTGTACCGCTGGTTTCTGGTTACCAACATGCCCTATCGGGATTCCCAGGGCAGGATCATCGGCTGGGTCGGCACCGTTGCCGATATCGACAAGCGACACCGCGCCGAGGCCGAAACCGCCCATAAAATCGCCTGGCTCGAAGATTTCGTGGCCGACCGCATGCAGGCGCTCGACCAGTTTTTCGCGCTATCGCAGGACATTCTGATCATCACGAATTTCGATCTTCAGACCATCGCCGTCAACCCGGCATGGCAACGCATAACCGGGCACAGCGCGGCCAAGCTCATGACCTCGCAGTTCCGGGATTTTGTTCATCCCGATGATATGGGCCCAAATCTGCTGGCGAGCCGGGAGATCCTGCTTGGTAAGGCGGAGAAATTCGACGTTCGGTTCCGCCGGGCCGATGGCGCCTGGTCGTGGTTGTCCTGGACAGTCATGGCCTCGCCTGAGCGCGGACTGGTCTACGCCATTGGCCGTGATACCACCGCCGCGCGTGAACGTGAGGCGCAATTGCGGCAAAGCCAGAAAATGGAGGTCGTCGGCCAATTAACCGGCGGGCTGGCGCATGATTTCAACAATCTGCTCACCATCATCATGGGCAGTCTCGAATTGCTGCAAAACGGGCTGAAAAACGCGAACCCGCAGATCATGCGCCGTCTGGTCACGGCGATGGACGCCGCCCGCCGCGCCGCCGTTTTAACCCATCGCATGCTGGCCTTTTCACGCCTCCAGCCGCTTGACCCCACACCGCTGGACGCGAACACCCTGCTGGAGGGCATGGGCGATATCTTAAACCGCAGCCTGGGGGAGGTGATCGAGGTAAAAACCCACAATATGTCCGGGTTATGGCCGGTATTGGTCGATGCGAACCAGCTTGAAAACGCCATCCTCAACCTCGCGGTGAATGCGCGGGACGCCATGCCAGAGGGCGGCACGTTGATCATCAAAACACAGAATATCGAGCTTGATGCCAGTAGCATCCAGACCATTCCGGGCGGCCACCCTGGGCCCTATGTCGCCATCACGGTGCAGGATACCGGGACAGGCATGACCCCGGATGTGCAAGCCAAAGTATTCGAGCCCTTTTTTACCACCAAACCGGCGGGCCAGGGCACCGGGCTCGGACTCGCCCAGGTCTACGGCTTCATCACGCAATCCGGTGGGTTTGTGGATATAAACAGCGCGCCTGGTGTTGGCACGTCGGTCACAATCTATCTGCCGCGCCTGGAACGGGCCATCACGCCCGCCGCCGCCCCACCACCGCCATCGCCGTATCTCGCGCGGGGACATGGGGAGCCGATCCTCGTGGTCGAGGACGAACCCGGTGTGCGCCAATTCGCGCAGGACGTGTTGAATGAGCTGGGATATATCGTCCACATTGCCGGAACCGGGGCGGAGGCGCTGCGTATTCTTGGCCAATCGCCGATCCGGCTGGTTTTCACCGACATCGTGCTGGCGGGCGAGATGACCGGGCGCGACCTTGCCGAACAGGTACGCAACGCGCACCCGGACATGCCGTTTTTGTTCACCACGGGCTATAACATGCTGGCCCCGTCCGATCCCGCGCAAGATAACGGTTCCATCGATTTCATCGGCAAACCTTTCACCGCCGCCCTGCTCGGCAATAAAATCGCCCAGTTATTGGCCCGTCACCGGGTCATGCCCTGATTTTTGTGGAATGGCGCCACCTGGTCAGGTTGGGGTGAAGTTCAGCGCCAGCCCATCCATGCAATAGCGCAAACCGGTCGGCGGCGGCCCGTCATGGAACAAATGCCCCAGATGCCCACCGCAGCGTCGGCAATGCACTTCCGTGCGGTCCATGCCCAGCGAGTCATCCGCCGAGGTCAGCACCGCATGGGGCAAAGCCGCCCAAAAACTCGGCCAGCCCGTGCCGCTATCGAATTTGGTTTTCGACGAATAGACAGGCAGGGCGCAGCCCGCGCAGTTAAACAGACCGGCCCGGTGCTCATTTAGCAGCGGACTGGAAAATGGCGGTTCAGTGCCCTGTTGGCGCAGAATGTAATACTGACCCGGCGTCAGCAGCTTGCGCCACTGCGCATCGGTATGTGTCACCTCATAGGCCGGGGTCGCGGCGGCGGCGGGGCGGGGCGGGCGCATCCCGCGCGTGGCGGTAAAAGCGATGGCCGCTCCCGAACCCAGTAAAAACATTTTGCGGCGAGTCATGATATAATCTCCTCTATCAAGCTTATATCAGTGAGGTTGGGCAGCCCGGCAAATCAGTTTTTCGTAAACACGCGGCTCGTCCTTTGACTCACCCCGGGCAGTTGGGGTTTTGGTGGACCTACACGATAGGGAGAGCTTACCTTGGGACACCGCCTTGCCACCGACCCGGCACCGTTTTTTGAAACCCATATCTTTGTCTGCGGCAACCGCCGCCCTGATGGGCATGAACGTGGCTGCTGCGCCTCCAAAGGCTCGGAGAAAATCCGCGACTACATGAAGGTGCGGGCTAAGGAGCTGGGGATCAAAAACATCCGCGTGAATCAGGCGGGTTGCCTGGACCGTTGCGAGCTTGGTCCCTGCGCCGTGCTATACCCTGAGGGTGTGTGGTATCGTCTGGATAGTTTTGCCGCGGTGGATGATGTGCTTGCGCAGCACGTCATGCAGGGTGAGCGCGTACTTACCCTGATGTTGCCAGAGCGCGCATGACGCCAGCCGGATTGGGGTTCGCGCAGGTCGATGTGTTCACGCATAGGCCGCTGCTGGGCAACCCGCTTGCCGTGGTGCTGGATGCCGATGGGCTGACTGACGCGCGGATGCAGGCACTCGCCACCTGGACGAATTTGAGCGAAACCGCCTTCCTGCTGGCCCCCACACAGCCCCAGGCGGATTACCGTGTGCGCATTTTCACCCCGGCCCGCGAGCTACCCTTCGCCGGGCACCCCACTCTGGGCAGCTGCCATGCCTGGCTGAATGCCGGTGGCATCCCCAAGAGCGACCCGATCATCCAGCAATGCGCCGCCGGGCTGATACGAATCCGCCAGCAGGCGGGCCGTCTTGCCTTCGCCGCCCCGCAAATTGAGATCACGCCGGTGAATGATGAAACCCTGGCCCGCATCGCCGCAGCATTGCGCATACCCCCCGTCGCCATCCGCGCCGCCCGGCATTTGGGGGCGGGGCTGGCCTGGACCGGCGTATTGCTGGCCGACCGTGCCGCTGTGCTTGCGGTTAAGCCTGATTTCGGTGCCATGGGCACGCTCGATATCGGCATTATCGGCCCGGGCAATGGCGACACCCAGTTTGAAGTGCGTGGCTTCGCCCCCGGTGATGGCATCCCGGAGGACCCGGTCACAGGGAGCCTGAACGCCGCACTGGCAATCTGGCTGATCGGCGCGGGCCTGGCACCACCGCACTATATCGCGGCCCAGGGCACCTGTATCGGCCGGGCCGGGCGCGTCCATATCGCGCAATCCGGGCTGGATATCTGGGTCGGCGGCGATGCCGTCACCTGCATCAGCGGCACCATCATGTTATGAGCGGTGGCCTGTTCCCGGACATCACCGCCGATGACGGCCTGATCCATCTGCCCGGCTTTGCGGCATCTGACACCGATGCCCTCCTGGCGCTGGTGGCGGACATCACGGCGAGATCCCCCTTCCGGCACATGACCACGCCCTGGGGCAAGCCGATGTCCGTCGCCATGAGCAATTGCGGCGATGTCGGCTGGACCGCCGACCGGCGCGGCTATCGTTACGCCGCGCATGACCCCATAGGCGGTGCGCCCTGGCCCGCCATGCCTGAATTATTCCGCCGCCTTTCTGAAAATGCCGCCACCGCGGCGGGTTTCCCGGGTTTCCGGCCTGATGCCTGCCTGATCAACCGCTACCAACCAGGCGCGCAGATGACACTCCACCAGGACCGTGATGAGCGCGATCTTACCGCCCCCATCGTGTCGGTCTCACTCGGCCTGCCCGCCATCTTCCTGTGGGGCGGGGCCACTCGAAAGGATAAAACACGGCGCATCACGCTTGCCAGCGGCGATGTGGTGGTATGGGGCGGGGCTACGCGCCTGAATTTCCATGGCGTGGCTAAACTAAAGGCAAGCCAGCGCCCCGAAGCCGTGCGCATCAACCTCACGTTTCGTAAAGCGCGCGCATAATAAAAGCCTCTAAACGCTGAACTCGATCACCTCGCGCACCCGCGGGTATATCTCATTCGCCCAGCGTTTGCCTGAGAACACACCATAATGGCCCACCCCCACCTGCACATGGTGGCGCTTGAGCAGCGGGCGCAGATTGGCGCATAAATCCAATGCCGCCGCCGTCTGCCCCAGTCCGCAAATATCGTCGCGCTCGCCTTCCACCGTAAACAAAAAGGTCTTTTTGATCGCCTCGGGCTTTACCTTGCGGCCGCGATAGGTGAGCTCGCCCCGTGGCAAATCATGGTCCATGAAAATCCGCTGCACGGTTTCCAGATAAAACTCCGCCGGCAAATCCATCACCGCCAGGTACTCATCATAGAACGCCCGGTGCGTCTCGGCGGCCTGGGTGTCCCCGGTGGCGAGCGAGCGGAACTGCCTGATATGCGCCCCGATATGCTTATCGAGGTTCATCGAGACAAAGGCCGAGAGCTGTATGAACCCCGGATAAACCCGCCGCCCGGCCCCCCGATAGCGGCCCGGCACCACGCCGATCATCTTATCCTCGAACCAGCCGATATCCTTGGTTTTCGCCAGTCTGTTCACCTTGGTCGGGTTGCGGCGCGTATCTATGGGGCCCGCCATCAGCGTCATGCTGCGTGGTGTGGCTGGATTGTTCGTCTCCGACATGACCGAGACAGCGGCGAGCACGGCCACCGTCGGCTGGCACACGCCGACCACATGGCTGCGCGGGCCGAGATGTTCGAGGAATGTGATCACATGCTCGACATATTCATCGAACCCAAACGGCCCAGCCTCCAGCGGCATGTCCCGGGCATTATGCCAGTCCGTGATGTACACATCATGGTCCTGCAACAGAATTTCGACCGTGTTGCGCAGCAGCGTGGCAAAATGGCCGGACATCGGCGCCACCAGCAGAAGCTTCGGTTGCTTACGGTCGGAACCTTTCTTGAAATGAACGAGGCTGGCAAACGGGGTGGCCAGCACCGTCTCGTCGGTCACCCCCACCATATTATTACCCGCCATGATCTCCTTGATCTGAAAATGCGGGCGCTGGTGGGTGGTGCCAGCATGGCCGAAAACCTCCATCGCCGCATTCACATGGCGCATGAAAATACCATAAGGGGCGTTTGGCGTGACGGTGCGCATCAGCGCGCTGCTGGTCCGCGCAAAGCTGCGCAGCGGGTTGAGTAAATCAGCTTGCGCCTGGTACATCTGATAGATCATTGTGGTATCCTAATGTCCCGTCACTAAAATCGTTTGCGTCCAACCATCTCCCCGCACGGGACACTGGCTTTTATCTGTATCAATGCCGGGCTGAACCGGTTTTTGTTAAAAGACCCGCCCACTCAGCATTGTGTGACCTCGCGCGATTTGTTAAATATGTGTTTATTTTCCAGAAAAAGAAAGGGCGATCATGGCCGAGGCGACCCTGCTGATCAGCAGCAAGAACTACTCGTCCTGGTCGCTGCGCGGCTATTTGCTCGCCAAACTCTCCGGGATCGATTTTCAGGAAGAACGGGTCTCCCCTGACGACCCACGCGCGCGGGAGGAGTTGCTCATGCGCACCTCATCCATCCTGGTGCCCTGCTTGTTGCACGGCAATGTCACGGTGTGGGATACGCTGGCCATCGCCGAATATCTGAACGAATTATACCCCGGGGCTGAGATGCTGCCGACTGAAAAAGCGGCGCGGGCACGCTGCCGGTCGATCTCGGGTGAGATGCATTCCGGCTTCGCGGCCTTACGGTCCTCATTGCCTATGAACCTGCGCTTCCACAAACCCGGTTTCACCGTCTGGTCCTCCGCCCAGGCGGATATCGACCGGATCACCTCCATCTGGCGGGACTGCATTGGCACCTGGAAGGGTCCGTTCCTGTTCGGCAAACGCCCAACCATAGCGGACGCCATGTACGCACCCGTCGTCACGCGTTTTTTAAGCTACGATGTCTCAGTGGGCTCGGTCTGTGACGCCTATGGCGAGACCATTATGAAATGGCAGCCAATGCAGGACTGGGTGGCA
>JAQNCU010000237.1 GCA_029077775.1 Acidocella sp.
CCGCGCGGCGTGAGGACCATGCGCGCGGGGTTGGTGGGGCGGCCGCGCGCCGGAATGGGTACAGTTACGTTTTGTTATGCTTCGCCGGTGCCCGTACGAGGACAGGGGATAGGTAAGCGGCTATAGCTTATTTGATTAAATGACGGAGCAGGTTGGCGTGGCAGAACAAGTGGCGGCGCGCAGGCGTGGCGGCAAGCGATGGGTGTTGCTCGGGTTGCTGGTGCTGTTGGGGGCGTTTATCTGGTACCGGCATTCTGGCCACGTCACGAAGTTCAAACCGAGCCCGCAGGCGGTTGGCGTGGCGACGGCGCGGCTGGGGTCGATGCCGGAGGTGCTGGATGAGCTGGGTACCGTAACGCCGGTGGCCACCGTGACCGTGCTGCCGCAGATCAGCGGGTATGTGACCGCGGTTGGCTATACCGAGGGGCAGGACGTGGCCAAAGGCCAGTTTCTCGTACAGATCGACCCCCGGCCCTACCAGATAACCCTGATGCAGGACCAGGCGACCCTGGCGCGCGATGAGGCGAGCCTGGGGCAGGCGCGGTCGGACCTTGCGCGGTATGAGGTGCTGGCGCGGCAGGATTCGATCCAGGCGCAGCAGGTGTCAGACCAGCGTTTTACCGTGGCGGCGGATCTCGCGGCGACGAAGGTGGATGAGGCGAATATTGCGGCGGCCAAGCTCAATTTGATCTATTGCCATATCACCGCGCCGGTGGCTGGGCGCATTGGGTTGCGGCTGGTCGATGTCGGTAATTATGTGACCTCGGGCAGCAGCACGGGCCTTGCGGTGATCACCAGCATCGCGCCGACGACGGTGGAGTTTTCGGTGGCGCAGGCGGATCTGGCGCCGATTCTGGTGCGGCTGGGGCAAGGTGCCGTTTTGCCCGCGGCGGCTTATGCCAGCGATGATGTGACCAAGCTGGAAGATGGCACGCTGGGGGCGGTGGATAACCAGATGGATACCAGCACGGGCATGGTGAAGTTGCGCGCTGACTTTCCCAATACCGATGAACAACTTTTCCCGAATGAATTTGTGAATGTGCATTTGCGGGTCAACACGCTGACCAACGTGGTTCTGGTGCCAAACCCGGCGGTGCAGACCGGCGTGCCGGGCACGTATGTGTATGTCGTCGGCGCCGATAATGTGGTGCATGTGCGAAAGGTGACCGTGGGGCCGAGCGATGGGGACAATACCGTGATCGATTCAGGCTTGAAGCCTGGGGCGCGCGTGGTGACCGATGGCGTCGATCGGCTGACCGATGGTCAGCATGTGATGGTGGTGGCATCGCCCGGCGCAGCTGTGCCGGCGGCTGGCAGCACGAAACGGGGTTTGCATAAACACGAAAACGGCGCCGCCGCGCAGTGAATCCGTCGCGGTTATTCATTGAGCGGCCTGTGGCGACCTCGCTGCTGATGATCGCTTTGGTGCTGACCGGGTTGGTTGCGTATAAATACCTTGCGGTCTCAGCGCTGCCGGATGTCGATTACCCGACGATCGAGGTGCAGACGTTCTACCCCGGTGCCTCGCCCGAGGTGATGACCAACACCATCACCGCGCCGCTGGAGCGCCAACTGGGCGAGATGGCGGGGCTGAACCAGATGTCGTCGCAAAGCTCGGCCGGGGCGAGCGTGATTACGTTACAGTTCAACCTGTCGCTCAGCCTGGATGTTGCCGAGCAGGAGGTACAGGCGGCGATCAACGCGGCGGGGAATTTGCTGCCGAACGACCTGCCCGCACCGCCGGTTTATGCCAAAATCAACCCGGCGGACGCGCCGATCCTCACCTTGGCGGTGACATCGAAGACCATGAGCCTGCTGGAGTTGCAGGCGCTTGCCAATTCACGGTTGGCAAACCGGATCTCCGAGGTTGCGGGGGTGGGGTTGGTGACGGTGAGCGGCGGCAACACGCCCGCGATAAGGGTGGAGGTCAACCCGCTGGCGCTGGCCTCATACGGGTTGAGCATCGATAATATCCGCACCGATATCGGGAATTTGAATGTCAGCACGCCGAAGGGCAGTTTTTCCGGCCCGTCGCAAACCTATACGATCAATGATAACGACCAGATCACCCAGGCCGCGGCATATGCCAAGCTTGTGGTGGCGTATAAAAACGGCAACCCGGTTTATCTGGGCGATGTCGCGAAGATTATTTCAGCGCCGGAAAATGCCGAATTGGGGGCGTGGTCCGACCGAACGCCAGCGATTATTTTGAATGTGGACCGCCAGCCCGGTGCGAATGTGATCGCCACGGTCGATGCGATCAAAGCGGCGTTGCCCAGCCTGACCGCGGGGCTGCCAGCTTCGATGCAAGTGGCCGTGATCAATGACGGTACGGTCTCCATCCGCGCCTCGGTGGGGGATGCGCAGTTTGAATTGCTATTGAGCGTCGGGCTGGTGGTGCTGGTGATATTTTTGTTCCTGCGCAACGTTCGCGCCACCATTATCCCCAGCATCTCGGTGCCGGTATCGCTGATCGGCACGCTGGGCGTGATGTATCTGTGCGGGTTTTCGATCGATAATCTGTCGTTGATGGCGCTGATCGTGGCGACCGGGTTCGTGGTCGATGATTCCATTGTGATGATCGAGAATATCGCGCGCTATATCGAGATGGGCGAGGCACCTTTGGCCGCCTCATTGCAGGGCTCCGCGCAGATCGGGTTTACGATCATTTCGCTGACCGTGTCGCTGATCGCGGTGCTGATCCCGTTATTGTTCATGGGCGATGTGGTCGGGCGGTTATTCTCGGAATTCGCGGTAACACTCGCGGTGACCATCGTGATCTCGGCGGTCGTGTCGCTGACCTTGGTGCCGATGCTGTGCGCGAAATTGCTACGCGCCCGGGCCGATGAACGACCAACCCGGTTCGAGGCTTGGAATGAGCGCGTGTTCACGCGGCTGGTGGCCGCTTATGGACGGGGGCTGACCTGGGTGCTGGAGCATACGCGGCTCACGTTGATCGTGGTGGTGCTTACGCTGGTGGTGACCGGGCTGCTCTATGTGTTCATCCCCAAGGGGCTGTTTCCCGTGCAGGATACCGGCGTGATCGAAGGGATCAGCCAAAGTGCGCAGGATACGTCTTATGCCGCGATGGCGGCGCACCAGCAGGCTTTGGCCGATGCCATTTTGCGGGATAAGGACGTGGCCAGCCTGTCATCTTATATCGGGGTGGATGGCACCAACACGACGCTCAACCAGGGGCGGTTTCTGATCGATCTGGTGCCGAAATCACAGCGCAACGAGAGTGCGACCGCGATCATCAGGCGGTTGCAGGCAGAGGTTACCGGGGTGCCGGGAATTTCGTTGTACATGCAGCCCGTGCAGAGCCTGACGCTCGATACGGTGGTGTCCCCCACGCAATACCAGTTCAGCCTGGAAGCTGCGAACGCGGATGATTTTAACATCTACGTGCCAAAACTGGTGGCGAAGCTGAAGGCGCTGCCCGCGCTGGCCGACGTGGCGAGCGAGCTGCAAAATGCCGGGAAATCGGTCTATATCGACATCAACCGGTCTGAGGCCGCGCGGTTCGGGATCACGCCGGCCACGGTTGATAATGCGCTGTATGATGCGTTCGGGCAGCGGATTATCTCCACTATTTTTACGCAGACCGACCAGTACCGGGTGGTGCTGTCGGTCGATCCGGCGAAGATGACGGGCGTGGCCAGCCTGGGGTCGATCTATCTGCCATCCTCGGCCACAGCCGGCGGCCAGGTGCCGCTCTCAGCGATTGCGACATTCGAGGACAAGCCGGAGCCATTGGTGATCGAGCATATCGGCCAGTTTCCCGCCACGACGATCTCGTTCAACCTCGCACCCGGGGCGTCATTGGGGGCGGCGGTCTCAGAGGTTGAGGCGGCGGAGGCATCCTTGCACTTGCCCGCCTCGGTCACGACCAGCTTTGAGGGCGCGGCGCAGGCCTTCCAGAGCACGCTCGGCAATGAGGTGTTTCTGCTGCTGGCAGCGTTGATCGCGGTTTATATCGTGCTGGGTGTTCTCTATGAGAGTTTCATCCATCCGGTGACGATTATTTCCACGCTGCCATCGGCGGGCGTTGGGGCTTTGTTGTTTTTGTGGATCGCGGGTGATGGGCTCGATGTGATCGGGGTGATCGGGATTGTGCTGCTGATCGGGATCGTGAAGAAAAACGCGATCATGATGATCGATTTCGCGCTGAATGCCGAGCGCAAGGAGGGCAAGACCCCGCGCGAGGCGATTTTTGAGGCGTGTCTGTTGCGGTTCCGCCCGATTTTGATGACGACGATGGCGGCGATGCTGGCCGGTGTGCCGTTGATGCTGGGGGGTGGCATGGGTTCTGAGCTGCGCCAGCCGCTCGGGCTCGCGATTATCGGTGGGCTGGCGGTCAGCCAAATTCTCACCTTGTTTACGACGCCCGTTATTTATCTGGCGTTTGAGGGGCTGGCGGCGCGGCTGCGCGCATCAAGGCAGCGGACCGCGTGAACATATCGGCATTTTTCATCCGCCGCCCGGTGGCGACCACGCTGCTGACCTTGGGCATCGCGCTCTCGGGTTTGCTCGCTTATTTCAGGCTGCCCGTGGCGCCGCTGCCGCAGATCGTGTTGCCAACGATTATGGTGCAGGCGAACATGGCCGGGGCGAGCCCCGACACCATGGCGGCAACGGTGGCCGCACCGCTGGAGCGGCATCTGGGCGCGATCGCCGATGTGACCCAGATGACCTCGAATTCCGGGGTGGGGACAACCCGTATCGTGCTGCAATTCGGGCTGGACCGAAACATTAATGGCGCGGCGCGTGATGTGGAGGCGGCGATCCAGGCGGCGCGGGCGGAACTGCCGACCACGCTGCGCGCCAACCCCACCTATGATGAAGTGAATCCAACGAACATACCGATTTTGATTTTGGCGCTGACCTCGGACACCATGACTCCAGGCCAGCTTTATAACGCGGCTGATACCGTGTTGCAGCAGCAATTCAGCCAGATCGACGGGGTGGGGCAGGTGGAGCTTGGGGGCTCGGCGCTGCCGGCGGTGCGGGTGGAGCTTCAGCCGGGGCCATTGGCCAGTTACGGCATCGGGTTGGAGGATGTGCGCGCGGCTCTGGCGGCGGCGAACGCCAATGCGCCAAAGGGCTTTTTCAATATCGGGACGGTGCGGTACCAGCTTTACACCAACGACCAGG
>JAQNCU010000238.1 GCA_029077775.1 Acidocella sp.
GCAGCACATGGGCCACCCCTCTGCCCTCACCCCACAGCAGCAGGCGGAGGCGCGGCAGCGCCGCGCCGACGGTGCTACGCTAAAGGAGCTGGCGCGCAGCTATGACGTGAGCCCGGCGACGATTTCGAGGCTTGGGCTGTAAAAAAGGTACCGCTCTCCCCCACCCTTCGCCCTGGCACTACCAGGAAGGCCCCGCAAAGCGCCGCGGTCAGCCCCCCCCGGAGCCAGGCACAGCCGACGTTTCGCCGGCGAGTATGGCGAACGGGGTTGACCGGATAGCTGCGCTGTGGCGCACATGATGAAGGCAGCTCTTGACCCCCTCAGGTAGTCTATTTTTTGCCGTAAGTTGAATCGTGATCGGGCGCGACGGTTAGCAGCCGTATAAAGTCGCCATCCCTGTACGCGGTAGCCCGCCGGGATTGTGTAATACGCAATGAGTAAACGGCGGAGCCCCCAACAGGAGGTGTAATGCTGACGATCTTCTCCCACTTTAACCCGTTGTCAACATAGACCTGATTCCAAGTCATTAGCAGCAACTTCCTGAGTGTTTCCAATGCTGAGTGTCGTTCTGGTTTCGGCAAGCCCAGAAGATTTTCCTGAAATACAGGATTGTTAAGATCGAGCCGCACCAAGACGTTTGCAGCAGGCTTAGCCATTCAACGTCGCCGCTAATTTATCAACGTCACTATCAACCGGCGCATTGGCTTGCGCCCAAGCCAATGCTTTTTTTAGGTTGTTGGCGCCGTCAGGCTGCTGTAGCCAGCGTTCATTGTCAGGTACAACGGTAGCGGTTCTGATCAGCCAGACGCCGGGTTCATATTCTTCCACGAGCACCTGCCGTCCGGCAAACTGCTTCCCGAGTGAGATTTGTCCGTTTGACCCAACTACCTTGACGCCAACGGCTGTAGACGATGCATTCATCACACAACTCCTATGAGTTTTAGCACGACAGCACTATAGCACGAAAGTGAAGCTTGCACCAAAAGCTATATAGCGGTGCGGCGCGGTAAAGAGGCATTTTTCTCTATTTTTTAAATGCTGAAATCATAAATTGTATAAATCATGAATTATAATAAAAATCTTTATAAAACAATATTTTAATAAAAACATTTGCTGAATTCATGAATTCATGACGTGCTAAAATTAGCAATTATTGAAGGAAGTTCAATGTTTGGCGTAATCACCTTAGCCACATCAAGGGGGTGTCGGTAAATCCACTTCGGTAAAATGGCGAGTTTTGGGCTATATGCCTACTCCTGCCAATTTACATTGCATTTGTATCTACAAACGAGTATACGATTTTTTATAAAGATTGCAGGTTTCGACTGGGATAGCGGCAACTGGCCGAAATGCGGCAAGCATGGCGTATCCCAGAAAGAGATTGAGCAGGTGTTACTAGGCGAACCAGCGGTTATGGCCGACCCAACCTCGATGAGCCGCGCCTGCGGGCCATCGGGAAGACGGTGACCGGGCGCTACGTCTTTTTGGTGTTCATGCGCCGGGAGATCGACAGCCAGACCAAGCTTCGCCCCATTAGCGCTCGCTACATGCATCAGAAGGAGGTCGATCACTATGAAAACCAAATCTAGGCCGCTACCCTCACTACACAGCGACGAGGCTGCTGAGGAATTTGTCGCCAACGCCGACCTGTCGCGATATGACCTTTCCGGCTTCAAGCCTATGCGCTTCGAGATCGAAGCAAAGGCTGCGGCGCTGAATATGCGCCTGCCAGCATCTCTGCTGGCCGCATTGAAAGCCAAGGCCAAGGCCAAGGGTATCCCGTATACGCGCTATGTACGGATGCTGCTGGAAACCGACGTGGCGCGGTCGCGGTAAAACTTATTTCTTAAAGCGACGACATCTCCCCAATGATGCTATTGCCGGGCCTCCAAGGCCCGGTAGAGCGTGGGTCGATGGATCCCTAGCAAAGCGGGCAACCTCGGCCACGGGTTTGCCGTCCCCCTCGATGAGTTCGCGGGCATGAGCGATCTGCTCGGCCGCTAGAGTAGGACGTAGCCCAAAGCGCACACCGCGCGCCTTGGCCGAGATCCGGCCGGCGCTGGTGCGCTCTACGATAAGGGAGCGTTCGAAGTCGGCTATGCCAGCAAACACAGTTAGCATCATGCGCCCGGCCGGCGGCGTGGTATCGGCCCACGGCTCTGCTAGCGAGCGCAAACCCGGGCCGTCCCGGCTACGCAATATCCAAGCCCCGCCTGGCGATGATCGAATGCATGTTCGGCTGTGGCAAGCAGCCCGGCACGATACGCAAGTTCAAGCTACGCGGAATTATTCGCGTGACAGGGGCATTCTTGCTCAACCTGATCGATTATTGGCTTGTTATTCAAGAAATATCAGATTAGCTGAAATAGCGATGTACGAGCGTTCCAGTTGGAGGATGCCTCTGTGAAACTGCCAGATTTGACGCAAGGGCTAGAGATTCCGGTGACGCTACAGGCAAGCGTGCAGCGTCACCAAGCTAATTTCGCTCGGCTCGCTTGCAATTTGCATTCTGCCGGGATCAGCGCCGCACAGATCGAGGAGAGTATTAATATGTTGGTGGAAACCTATCGCGTCGGGCTGGCGAGCGTGCTGCGCGTTAATCAGCAGCGGCCATAACTGATACCATGGACCACCACGCCCCGCTGATGGACGATCCAAAGCTCACCGACGAGGTTGCTAGGCTAGCCGCCTTACGTCGCTATGAGGTGCTGGATACCGCGCCGGAAGCGCCATTTGATAAGATAACTGCTCTGGTAAGCACTGTGCTTGGCGTGCCGATCTCGATTATCTCTCTGATCGACACCAAACGGCAGTGGCTGAAATCTGTTCTGGGCCCGCTGCCGCAGGAGATGCCGCGCGAACTTTCTTTCTGTGCGCATACTATCCTTACGCGCGCGCCGCTGGTGATCTGTGATGCGCTGGCTGATAAGCGCTTTGCTCAGAATCCAGCCGTGATCGGCTCGCCCTATATCCGAGGCTATCTCGGCGTACCCCTTGAAACGCCAGACGGTTATAATATCGGCGCGCTTTGCGCGATCGACGTGGTTCCACGTGAGTTTAGCCCGCAGGAGATCGAGACACTGAAAAGCTTCGCTGCGATCGTGGTGGATGAATTGGAATTGCGTAACCTCGCGCGGCTTGACCAGTTGACCGGGGCGGTTACTCGCCGTGCTTTCTTAGAGGAGGTAGGACAGGCAATTGGTCGTTTAAAGCGATATGGCCACCAATCCAGTATCATCATGTTTGATATCGACCACTTCAAAAGGATCAACGACAGTTATGGCCACTCTGCTGGCGATGCCGTGCTTCGCGCTGTGGGTGCAGCCTGCACCGCGCTAAGCCGCGATTGCGACAGCTTCGGTCGGCTGGGAGGCGAAGAGTTTGCCGTCCTGTTGCCGGATACCGCCGCCGGCACGCTCGCCGCCGCCGAACGGTACCGCGAAGCACTCGCCACCTTGGTCATCCCGGGCTATCCGGCGCTGAGTATCACTGCCAGCTTTGGTATCGCCAGCCTCATGCCAGGTACCGACGCAGAACAATGGATCGCCATGGCCGACGCCGCACTGTACGCAGCCAAGCGTGGCGGCCGCAACCGATGCTGTGTGGCGGCTTTAGAATAGGAGAGGGTTTCGTGGTGTGGCTGTTTTCGTTCAAAGTTTGGAGATTCAATGGGCTAACGCACCCATTTTTGAAATCAAACGCATCCGGCTTTAAGTTTACCGCGCAGGTGGGCCGAAGCGGGAGCAAAGGGTTATGTCGTCTGCCAGCAGCGCAATGATCCCTGAGTCGGCATGATGAGGACGGACGCGAATGACGATCTGACGGATTTTTCTGACGTCTGGTCGCTTGCGATCGAGGGCAGCGGCACCGGCATCTGGGACCGCTGCCTGGTTACTGACAAGATCCGCTACTCTCCCAGCTGGTTCGCCATCCTGGGATATGACGACTTGCCGTCCTCCAATCATATCGAGGTCAGCTATAGCCGTGTTCACCCAGACGATCTGGCTTTCGTTCGTCGGCAGCTAGAGGACCATTTTGACGGCCGCACCCTGGTCTACGAGGTAGAGCACCGGCTGCGCACCAAGGATGGCAGCTACAAATGGGTGCTTAGTCGCGGCCGCATCATCGCCCGCGCCCCGGACGGTAAACCGCTGCGCATGGCCGGCACAACTGTCGACATCAGCCGGACTCGGGACCTCGCCATCCAACTGCAAGAGCAGACCGAAGCGCTGACCGCCGCCCACCGCCTTGCTAAACTCGGGATCTGGAACTGGGACCTCAACGCCGAATGTTTCAGGTTTTCACCAGAGACTGCAGAGATGCACGGCCGCCCTGATATCTCCGCTATCAGTGTTGAGCAAATGCAGGCGATGTTCCATCCGCACGACTTAGCAAAGGCGTTCGCCGTCTTCCGCCATGCCATCGTTGAGCAGGTTCCGGTGACCTTAGAATATCGCATCCGGCACTCCAACGGCGGCGAAATCCATATGCTCACCCATGCCGAACCCGTGCGTGGGCCTGACGGGCGCACCGCACTGGTCCGGGGCACTACCCAGGATATTACTAGCTTTCGCCGGATTGAGGCTGCCTTGCGCGAGAGTGAAGATCATCACCGTCATATGGTTGAATTGCACCCGCAAATCCCCTGGACCGCCGGGCCGGACGGCGGCGTGCTCGAGGCGGGACCACAATGGTACGCTCTAACGGGCATGACGCCCGCAACCACCATTCCGAATGGCTGGGTGAACGCCGTGCACGCGGATGACCGCGCTTGGGTCGCGCAAGCCTGGACGCAGGTTGTGCACAGCGCCGGCCGGCTGGATATCGAATTCCGGGTGCACAGCGCTTCCGGGAGCAGCCTCTGGATGCGCAGCCGGGCCGCCCCTCGCATTGGCACAAATGGCGAAGTCATCCGCTGGTACGGCACACTGGAAAACGTCACCGAGCAAAGACTGGCCCAGGAGAGCCTGCGCTATGCTGCCGAGCACGACGTTCTTACCGGTACGCTCAACCGCGGCGCTTTATTCACCGAGATCAACCTCTTGCTGGCCCAGCGCCCCGGGTTACCCCCGCCAGTCTTGCTCTGCCTCGATCTATAGTCATTCCTATTAAGAATGGAGTTTGATAAGTTCCGCCACATCTTTTCC
>JAQNCU010000239.1 GCA_029077775.1 Acidocella sp.
GCGGTGGGGGAGCGCCTGGCGCGGGTGGCGGAAACCCTGCAAGTGCTGGTGGTCACCCACTCCCCACAGGTGGCCGCGCGCGGTGCCGCGCAATTGCGCGTCGCCAAGCGCATCACGAAGGAGCGCGCCCATACGGTGGTGGAACCCCTGGCGGGCGATGAGCGCCGGGAGGAAATCGCCCGGATGCTGGCTGGTGAAGTCATTACCGACGCCGCGCGGGACGCGGCATCCAGCCTGCTGGCGGCAGACCCGGCGCGGCCAGCATGACATCGGAATTAGAGGCCATCCTGGCGCGGATAAAAGCCGCCAACCTTGCCTATCATACGCAGGACTCGCCGATAATGACCGACGCGGATTATGACGCGCTGCGCCGACAGGCTGAAGCCATGCTGGCCGCCCAGTCAGAGCCCACCGAGGCACGCACCACACTCGACGATGTCGGCGCGGCGGCGGATCAGAAATTCAGCAAGATCACCCACGCCGTGCCGATGCTCTCGCTCGACAATGTTTTCGGCACTGAGGAATTCACCGAATTCTGTGCCCGGATCCGCCGGTTCCTCGGGCTGAATGACGCGCCTTTGCGTTTTGTCGCGGAACCAAAGATCGACGGGCTCTCGATCTCGCTGACCTATGAAGCCCGTAAATTTGTCCGCGCCGCCACACGCGGTGATGGCACGCAGGGCGAGGATGTCACCGCGAATTTGCTCACATTGCCGACCCTGCCGCGTAGCCTCCCGCCCGGCGCGCCGGAGCGGATCGAGATCCGTGGCGAAATCTATATGTCGAAAGCGGATTTTCTGGCGCTGAACAACGCCCAGGAGCGCAAATTCGCCAACCCGCGCAACGCCGCCGCGGGCTCGCTCCGCCAGCTTGACCCCGCCATCACGGCCACCCGCAAACTCTCGTTGTTTGCCTATGCGCAAGGTGAAACGGCCGCGCCCGTCGCCACCACCCATTGGGCTTATCTGGAGAGGCTCAAAGACTGGGGATTTTCGGTCAATCCGCTCTCTGCCCAAATCGATGAGCCGCAGGCGGCCTCGTTCCAGGAAAAGCTCGGGCTGGCGCGCAGCCAGCTTGCCTATGACATTGACGGCGTGGTCTATAAAATCGATGATCTGATGCTGCAATCGCGGCTCGGCTTTGTCGGTCGCGCGCCGCGCTGGGCGGTTGCCTGGAAATTCCCCGCTGAGCGCGCCAGCACCTTGTTGGAGGCCATCGAAATCCAGGTTGGCCGCACCGGCGCCCTCACGCCGCGCGCACGCCTGACACCCGTGAATGTCGGCGGCGTGCTGGTGCAATACGCCACCTTGCATAATGAGGACGAGATCGCCCGGAAGGATGTGCGCCCTGGCGATATCGTGGAATTGCAACGCGCGGGCGACGTGATCCCGCAAATTCTCGGGCGGCTGCAACGCGGCGAGACCACGACGCCCTTCATCTTTCCCGACCGTTGCCCGGTCTGCGGCAGCCTGGCGGTACGCGACAATGACGACGTGGTGCGCCGCTGTACCGGCGGGCTCACCTGCCCCGCACAGGTCAGTGAAAGGCTGATCCATTTCTGCTCGCGCGGCGCTTTCGACATCGAAGGCATGGGCGAGAAAACCATCGTTGAGTTTTTCCGCGACGGGTTGATCACCGCCGCACCGGATATCTTCCGCCTCACACACCAGGAGGCCGCCATCGCGGCGCGTGAAGGCTGGGGCAAGCTCTCGGCGCGCAACCTCATCGCCGCCATCGAATCGCGCCGGGTCATCCCCCTGCCCCGCTTTATCTTCGCGCTCGGCATCCGCCATGTGGGGGAGACCAACGCCAAGCTGCTGGCGCGGCATTATACCAGCTATCAATCCTGGCGGGCTGCCATGCAGGCGGCCACCATCATCGGGTCTGATGAACGGCTGGAACTCGGCTCCATCTCCGGTATCGGCCCTATCATCGCCACCGACCTCGCGGCGTTTTTCGCCGAGCCGCATAACCTCGCGACGCTCGACGCGCTGGCAGCCGAGATCACCATCGCCGATGCGCCCAGTGCCGGAATATCGGAGTCACCTCTGGCGGGTAAAACCATCGTCTTTACCGGCACGCTGAGCATGGCACGGCCCGAGGCCAAGGCCCGCGCGGAGGCGTTGGGTGCCAAGGTCACCGAATCGGTGTCAAAAAAAACCGATTACGTCGTGATCGGGGCGGAGGCTGGGTCGAAAGCCAAAAAAGCCGCCGAATTGGGGCTGACCACGCTTACCGAGGATGAGTTCCGGGCACTGGCGGGGCTATAACCTCATCTTGAGGCCGTTGCTCGCCATCGCCTCGTCCAGCAGCAAATCCACACGGTCACAAATGCTGCTCATTTCCTCGCTTGGCCCGGCTTTGATCACATGGTCGCGGATCGCCTCCAACTCGCGGATCTGTTTCGTCAAACGGGTCACTTCCTCATGGTTTTTCATTCTTCCCCCCTTATCTTGCCGCGCCTTATCGTGCTGCGCTTTTTTCAGACGCTCGGTCGTAAAGTCACTGGTGCCCCGCCCAGCGCATAAAAGTGGAGCCACCCTGGCCGTTGGTTTTGACATCCTCCCAAGGCCTGCTTGTGCAGGTGGGCGCCAGATACCCGGACCAGGATCCGGACAGAGCCAGCTCCCGAGGGAGATGCTTACGGCCCTGGGGATGATCTACCTGACGAACCGGGCAGCTCCGTACCTTACTTAAGCGTCCGTGAGGTCGGCTGCAATCTCTTCCGCGCGGGCGGCAATCCGGCGCAGCTTGGCGCGGGTCTCTGAATTGGGCTTGGCGGCTGAAGGGGGGGGAGCGGACATGCTGTTACGCATGTCGAACAGCTCATCGGCCAGCAACAGCGAGGCCAGCATCAACAGCCGTGCCTCACCAGATTGCCCGCCCAGCGCCTTGATGCTGTTGATCCGCTGCTCGATCTCTCCAGCCATACGCTCCAGATGCGGCTCCTGCCCGTCCTCGCAGCCCACCGTATAGGCGTAGCCGTTGATCCTGATGGTAACCTGCGCCATGGCGTCTACTCCGTCGGGGTTTCAGCGTGGCTCAGGGGCGCCAGCCCCGCCCGTAGCCGCGCGATCATCATGTCGAGCGCATGCGCCAGCGCCGCCCGGTTCACCTCAGGGCCGCCAACAACACCAGAAGCTGGCCGGGGAAGCTGTGCGATACCTGCAATTTTTTGCAGCGCCGCTTCGATACGTTCAAGGATTTCGTCTTCTGATTCAGAATCGGGCATGATCTGCATACAAGACGAGCGGCACGCCCAAGGTCAAGTTATCATGCACTTTCCACCTGCGATCATCGCGCATAGCCTGGCAGATATCAACCGTGCCGCCGCCTGTGCCCGGCCTTTTACCGTGCTCTCAGCGCCGGGTGCGGCACTTTATGCGGGTTGCCTGTGGTGGCGCGAATTAATCATCGCATCAAATTTCACAGGCCCATCATTTCTGGACTGCGCCGACGCCCCTGGCCGCGCGGTCGAGGCGCTTCGCCTTGGCCTGCCCGGCCTCATTCTGGCCGAGACGCTGCCCGCCTTCGCGGCGGTGGCGGAAATCGCCGCCCAAAACGGGGCCATGTTGCTCACCACACGCCCCCCGGCGCTGGACCTCGCCGCACCGGACGCCGGATACCGCCTGACACGCTGGCTCGGCGGATGACAGGGCACGGCGTATCGGCTACATGCGCAACGAGTATCCACAAGGGGCAGGGCCGACATGCAGATCACACAGCGGGTAAAAAAAATTCTGTCTCATTATGAGAGTGATAACCCCGGCACCAAAGCCAATCTGGCGCGTATTCTCATGGCCGGTAAACTCGGCGGCACCGGCAGACTGGTGATCCTCCCCGTCGATCAGGGGTTTGAGCATGGTCCCGCCCGCTCATTCGCGCCGAACCCCGCTGCCTATGACCCGCATTATCATTTCAAACTCGCCATCGATGCCGGGTTGTCGGCCTATGCCGCCCCGCTCGGGATGATCGAGGCCGGGGCAGACAGTTTCGCTGGCGCCATCCCGACAATTCTGAAGGTAAATTCCTCCAACTCCCTCGCCACCGACAAAAACCAGGGCCTCACAGGCTCGGTGAATGACGCATTGCGGCTGGGCTGCTCGGCCATTGGCTTCACGATCTATCCGGGCAGCGAGTTCGCCTTTGACCTCATCGAGGAAATCCGGGAATACGCCGAGGAGGCCAAAGCCGCTGGACTCGCGGTGGTCATCTGGTCGTACCCGCGCGGGCCAGAACTGGACAAAGCCGCCGAGACCGCCTTCGATATCTGTGCTTACGCCGCGCATATGGCGGCCTTGCTGGGTGCCCATATCATCAAGGTAAAACCGCCAACCGGCGTGATCTCGCTCGCGGCGGCGAAGCCATCCTACGCCAATATCGATGGCTCCACCCTCGCCAAACGGGTCGAGCATGTCGTGCAAGCCTGCTTTGCGGGCAAACGCATCGTGGTGTTTTCAGGCGGCGAGGCCAAGGGGCTCGACGGGCTATATGACGAGGTGCGCGCTTTGCGTGACGGTGGTGCCAATGGCTCCATCATCGGGCGCAACACGTTCCAGCGCCCGCGCGATGAGGCTTTGGCGATGCTGGCGCAGATCATCGCCATTTATCAGGGCAAAGCCTGACCCTTATGGATTGCCGGCTATACCTGATCACGCCGCCGATATTGCCTGTAGGGTTCGAGGACGATCTGGCGGCGGCGCTGGATGCGGGAGACGTCGCCGCCGTTCAGTTACGGCTGAAAGACCATGACGATGACGCGCTTGGCCGGATCATCGACCGCCTTCGTCCCATCGTTCAGTCGCGCAATGTGGCGTTTTTGCTGAATGACCGCCCGGATCTTGCCGTGAAACACGGCGCGGACGGTGCGCATGTGGGGCAAAGCGACATGAAGGCCAAAGCCGCCCGCAAAATCCTCGGCAACCTTACTTTGGGCGTCACCTGCCATAACTCAACGCATCTGGCGATGGAGGCCGCGGAGGCCGGGGCTGATTACGTCGCGTTCGGCGCGTTTTACCCGAGCACGACCAAAGCCCCGCCAGAAATGGCGGATGTCGAGACCCTGCGCGGCTGGGCGGAGATCATGGAAATTCCTTGCGTCGCCATCGGTGGCATCACACCCCAAAACTGCGACCCGCTGGTT
>JAQNCU010000240.1 GCA_029077775.1 Acidocella sp.
GCGGGTGGCGCTGTTCCAGATGAGGGCGCAATTCTGCTGAAACGGTGTGACGGGGATGATTTCAATATTCAGATCAGACATTGGAATGTTTTATTCCCACTCGATTGTTGATTGGACAAAAATCCCCTTTAAAATCAACGCTCTTAAAAGCCAATATTCGGGGATACCACGAAAAATACCACGTTTAAACAAAGCAGTGCGCCTTTTAGGTCAGTAGCTGGGCGGCCTCGCCCTGATCGGATAGCAGCGTGACCGCCTTCTTGTCGAAGGACACGAAGGTTTCGCCGCCGAGCCACTTGCCCTCATGCGCCATGATGCCGTCTGCGAAGTCGCCCCCGGCATCCAACATCGCAAGCCCCGCTTCCACGGCGGGTCGGTTCATGACGACATTGCCAGCATCGAGCAACGCCCGGATGGCGGTTGAAACATCCTCCCTCGGCAGCTTGGCGCCCTGCCGCAATATCCAGACCAACTCGCATAGCGATGGCAGCGAAACTGCGATCAGTGTCGAGCCGCTGAGCATCTCTCGTGCCCTACGACACTGAGCGGCGTCGTCTTGCAGGATCGCGCGCGCCAGCACATTTGTGTCGGCGGTGATCTTCATTTGTCGTCCAGTTGCCCGGCCCAGCCCGCCGCCGCGATATCGTTCATGTCCTCAATCGTCATCGGCCTCTTCAGCTTCACTTTGCCGTCCAGGGCATGAAAAAAGCCGTCAATCGTGCCTGTTGGCCGCGCCGCCCGTATTCGCAGTTCGCCGCCCGGCAGCTTTTCAAACTCGATCCGCTCCCCCGGCTCGATGCCGAGGTGCTGCAGCAACTCCCGTTTGAGCGTGACCTGCCCCTTCACTGTGACCGCAAGCGACGCCATCAAATCCTCCATTATCCTATTGAATGGTAATGTTGATTTTCATTACCGTCAAGGTACTTTACGGTATTTGGTGCGATAGATTGCACCGCGTCTGCAAAACGCGCGATGAGTTCAAAAACACCAGCAAAGCCTGATTTTAGATGCCAGCCTTAGCTTATGGCGTCCGCAATCGCTGGCGCCATAATTTGATACCGGGCCATTAATCCGGCCAGCGTAGCACTCGGCAGAACAGCATCATGGGGGACCAGCGCATAGGCCCATAGCTTTTCGCCGATCTCCGCCGCATGAGCATTGGCATATAGGACCCACTTTGCGGCGGCGCGCGCCTTCGCCTGCACGATGGGATCGGTCATTTCATTGGCCGCCTTGATCTCCACAATCAGTTTTTGGGTGCTTGTCTCGACGACAAAATCCGGCTCGTATGGCTGTCCATTCGCATATTCGATCCGAAATTGGCGGGAGCCTGGCTTCATCCAGCGAAGCACCCCCGCCTCGTTGGCGTTGTCGATGAGCACGGCAAATTCTCGCTCTTCATTCGATTGGAACCGCTGGTAGGGGTAGCAGCATCGCTGGAAGCCGCCGAACACATGCTTCCTTGTGTCGCCGGCAGGCACAATCGGCTGGCGGAAATTCCGCACGGCGTGGCTGTTTGGCACATTGAAGGCTTGAGGGCGAAGGAGCTGGAAGCCACGGGCCACCGTTGCCCGGTAGTCGGTCGGCGTTTCCCAATAGTGCTGTTTCATCTGCTCGAAGATGAAGCGAGCAAGGTCCTTGCCATGCACAAGGAGAACATTTTCGACCTCATCGTTGCTGGGAAGGTAGGTCCGCAACCGGGCAATCATCTGGCCAGCCAACTTGAACAGAAGCTCGCTTTGGCTGTCGTAATCGACCTCTGGCATGTCCATAAGGTGGCGCACTAGGTAGTTTTCCGGTCGCTCCTCGCGTGCCCCTTCAGCGCGGCGCGCGAGGTAGGTCCGGGCCTCATCGCGCAGCCGCTGCACCATGATCTCGTCGGAGATCGGCTGGCGCGCGATAGCGTCCAGACCGGTCAAATCGAAGTCATGAAATCCGAACGTAACCTCGCGCGTGGGGATAACGACGATCTCAGGGATGGCAATCGTCAATTCCGTGACCTTGGCGGCGACTGCTGCCACAACCCGCGCTACATTCACTTTCGGCTCGCCCAGCTCAAGCTTCGCCTGAATCGGTGCGAGGGCTTCCTCTACGTCGCGGGTAATGCGCGCCTGTACCTCCGGCTCGGAAAGCTGGCCGATTCCCTTTTTTAGTTCTCGCTCATACCGGTCGGAAATCAGGCGCAACGCATAATCTGCGGCCTGACGTTCGCCATCAGATGAAAAAACGAAATCGGCTTGTCGCTCAGCAAAACCGACTCCTTGACCCGTCAATGACGTTTCCATGAGGGTTCGGCTGTCCAGGACCGTGGCACCTTGCGGTGACACGTCGCCACCTTCACCAACAATAACGGTTTTCCGGATGGCAACGATCGATTCGGGGTCGCGCGCCGCGCGGATCACGTCATCAAAGCGATCATGGGCAATGATCGTAAGCGTATCCACCGCCTCAACACCGGTGCGGACACCGTAGGGAAGTCGGAGACCGCGCCCAAGGGTCTGCTCGGTGAGAATGTCAGAAGCGGAGGCGCGCAAGGGCACGATCGTGTAGAGATTCCGAACGTCCCAGCCTTCCTTCAGCTTGTTGACGTGGATCACGACATCCGTATACGCATCGCTCTCCAAAGCTAGCAGGCGGGCTGTAGCCTCCTCGCTTTCCTCGCCGCGCGTCGCGCTATCCACCCGGATCACGCGCCCTTTGTATCGGCCGTCAAAGAAGCCGTCGGACTCAATGGTCTGACGGAGGCTTTCCGCGTGGGTCGTGTCCTGGGCAACCACCAGCATGAACGGATGGACCAAGGGACGGCCAGTTGATCGCGCGTAGATGTCCAACTCGGCCTTGGTGTTCTCGTGGCAGTGGATGCCATCTTCGAGCTTGATCCGCTCAAGCTGGTCGGCCGTTACCGAGTCCGGCCGGAAGTCTTTGCGCGTCGCGACAGCGGGCTCCTTCACAAAGCCATCCCGCATCGCTTCGCCGAGGCTGTAGTCATAGACCACGTTTTTGAACCGCTCGGACCGCGTGCCCGTGGAGCGGGGCGTCGCGGTCAGTTCCAGCCCAAGAACTGGCTTCAACTCAGTGACGGCCCGCATTCCGGCCTTCGCGCGATACCGGTGCGCCTCGTCCATGAGCAATACCAGGTCGGGCAGGCCCGCGAGATAGTCGAAATAGCTCTCGCCGATATACTCGTGGAGCTTCTTGATGCGGCCCTGGTCCTTGTTGATCTTGTCCACGTTGAAGATGTTGATGATCGCGGTCTCGCCCAACAGATCGCCGCCCCGCAAGCCGCGCCCCTGATCCCATGTATCGCCTGTGATCAGAAGCGGCGGCATCTGGGCGAATTCCGCAACGCCCTTGAACACATACTTCTCAGTGTTCGGCTTAAAATCGGCGATCAGCTTCTCGTAAATCGTGGTGTTGGGAGCCAGGACGAAGAAGTTCTTAGATCGGCCGGACAGGTAAAGATAGCTGATAAACGCGCCCATCAGGCGGGTCTTGCCGACGCCGGTTGCGAGCGCGAAGCACAGGGAAGGGAAGTCGCGCTCGAAGTCGGTTACGCCGGGATATCTGGCACGGACGGCATCAAGCATCTCCGTTACGGCGGCTGCTTTCCGGAATGGCACCAGCTCCTCAAGCGGCGAATGCTCGACGATGTCGGCGAGGATTTCGAGGCTGTCAGCCTGGGGCGTGCGGAGGGACAGCCGGGCTTTGATCTGGCGGAGGATGCGCTCGCTCGTCATGGCTCACGCTCCTTTGGGATTAAGGGCAAGTTCAGCAAATAGAGGGCCTTCCGTGGTATCCGCCTTGCGGGGTCTGCCGCGCTTACGGGCGGCACCAGCAGACGGTTCCTCTGCCTCATCAGCCGCATTTTCGGCGGACGGCTCCTCTGCGACGGGAAGGTTGGCAACGCGCAATCTGTAGTCGTCACGACCCCATTCACATTTGGTCAGGACGGCGTGGGGAATCTTCTTGATGGTAAGATTCAGGAATGACGCTTCCCGGCCGCTGAACGCCTTGCAGCACACTAGCAGCGTCCGCTTCGGTCCAACCTCTTCAGATAGCTTGCGCAAGGCGTCATGGGTCAGGGATTGCGTCGTCACATAGATGAAGTCGGTCTCGGTCGAATGACCGTGTTGCCAATAAGCGTCTGGTTCCAGAGATGGGGCATAGGTGAAGCCCATGAGCTTGCACATCGCCTCCGTGAGCATAGCCGGATTATACTGCTTAGCGATCACCCAATTGCCAAATCGATCTTTCTCAAGGAGAGATGGTGCAAGGCGATAGAAGCGGAATCCTCCACCACCCTGCCATGAGATGTTCTCTGTGATACCCCCGGAGTCTTCGCCGTCGATGACCTTTTTAAGACGTAGCACGCAATGGGTCACGGCATGGTTGCCTAACTCAATCATGATCCAACGCCGACCCATTTTGTGCGCTACAGCACCAGAAGTTCCCGATCCCCCGAAGGAGTCTAAAACGAGGTCCCCTGGATCGGTGGCCAATGCGAATACCCTCTCCAGCAGCCGCTCCGGCTTCGGAGTGGCAAATATATTATCGCCGAATATGGCCCGGCTCTCTTTTTTAGATTCGTCATTATGGCCTACTTCATCGTAGGTCCATATCGTGGTCGCAGGAATGGTTTCAGTGACTTCTGAAATGAACCGCTTAATAGCCGGACGCGCATTTCCGTCTACTCCGAACCAAATGCGATTATCTTTGATAAGTTCTGCGAATTTCTCCTTCGTATAGCGCCAGCTAGTTCCCGGCGGAGGCATGACCTGCCGTCCCGACGGCAGAGTTACCGGGAATATCGCGTAGTCTCTTGCCTCGTTCCGCAAAACGTCACCGGCTTTCCACGCTCCTCTCGGGTCTTGATCTCTGTTCGTATACCGGGAGGTTTGCTTTTCCGTTTTAGCCAATCTGTTAATCGTGAACTTGTCCTTGCTCTTTGCAAAGACAATTATGTGGTCGTGGGATTCTGACAAATACTTTGAGTCGCTTTTAGCACCATACTTCTTTTGCCAGATAACGTTCGCCACGAAGTTTGCGCGGCCAAATATCTCGTCGCATAGCACCTTGAGAGTAAGCGATGCTCGATGGCCCTTCTTCCCCATTTATTCGGAATGTGATTCTCCGTTTTGA
>JAQNCU010000241.1 GCA_029077775.1 Acidocella sp.
GGCAGTCTGGGCGCGCTCATTGGCGGCGTGGCGGTCAGCTTGTTGCTGGACCGTCTGGGCCGAAAGCCTGTGGTAAGCGTCTGTTATGCCGCCACCGCGGCGGCCTGCCTCGGCTTCGCCGCCATCGCGGCTAACGGCGCCGCCGCTGTCATCGTCGGGTTTGTCATCGTCAACATGCTCGCCACCGCAAGCTGGGTCGGCGCGTACCCAACATTCTCCGAGCTATTCCCCACCAGCCTGCGCGCCACGGGCGTCGGCGTTTCCGTCGCCGTGGGACGGATCGGGGCGCTGATCTCACCTTTCCTCATCGCCGCCGCAGGCCGGGAGAGCTTAGCCGCCGCCTTGTTCGTCCTTGCCGCGTTCTGGATCATGGGGTTTCTCGCCATGCTGGTCTGGTGCGTGGTGGGGATCGAGGCGCGGGGCCTGCCGCTTGAGACTTTGTCGACCGCAATCTGATGTTTGTCCGCACCGGAGAGATTTTGATCTTCGGCGGCTGTTACAGCAACATCCAGGCCACACAGGCACTGTTGCGCGCCGCCGCCCAGCGCCGGATCAGGCCTGAGACGATGTTCAGCACCGGCGATATTATCGCCTATGGGGCCGATGCCGCCACCACGTTACGCCTGATCCGCGATACCGGAGTCGCCGGGATCGCGGGAAATTGCGAGCGCGCGCTGGCAGCAAAGGATGCCGATTGCGGGTGCGGCTTCGCCGCCGGTTCGGCCTGCCACACCCTTGCCGCTGCCTGGTTCGCCCATGCCGATGCCCAGATGGACCAGGCCGACCGCGACTACATGGCCAGCCTGCCCGACCATATCCTGCTCGACCTCGACGGCATGCGGATCATGCTGGTGCACGGCAATGTCGAGCGTATCAACGCCTTCGTGTTTCCCTCCGTCGCCACGCTGGAACTTTCCCGACAATTGGACATCGCAGGCACCGATGCCGTCATCGCGGGCCATTCCGGGTTGCCCTTCACCCGCCACATCGGCGCGCGAATCTGGCATAATGCCGGCAGCATCGGCATGCCCGCGAATGACGGCACCCCGCGCGGCTGGTATAGTCTGGTCTCGGTACAAAACGGCGCGTTGCGGGTTGAGAGCCACGCTTTGGATTACGACCATAAGGCAGCTTCCTCCGCCATGCGCCAGGCCGGGCTGCCCGCCGGTTATGCGGTGGCTTTAGGCAGCGGCGTATGGCCGAGCCTGGAGATTTTGCCTGCGGCGGAACGCCTGCGCACAGGTATCGCGCTGGAGCATGATATCGTCGCTGCGCCGGCTCCAGCGGTGGCGCTTTCGGTACTCGAAATGTTGTGGATCAACACCGGCACATTATGCAACATCGCCTGCGAGGGCTGCTTCATGGAAAGCTCCCCCACCAACGACTCCCTGGCTTACTTCACCGCCCCCGCTTTGGCGGATTACCTCGCACGAGCCCCCGCCACATTGCGCGCCCTCGGGTTTACCGGCGGCGAGCCATTCATGAACCCTGACATCATGGCCATGATCGAGGCGGTGCTCATCACTGGCCGGGAGGTTCTGGTGCTGAGCAACGCCATGCGCCCCATGCAGCGCCATGCAGAGGCCCTTTCCCGCCTGGCCGCGCGATATCGGGGGCGGATCGGCATAAGGGTATCGCTGGACCATTACCGCGCGGCCCAGCACGACGCGTTGCGCGGCCCGGGCAGCTTCAAGGCCAGCCTGAAAGGCTTGCACAGCCTGTCGGCCATGTCACTGCGTCTCACCATCGCGGCGCGCACCCCCTGGGGGGAGAGCGAGGCCATGATGCGCGCGGGCTTCGCGGCTTTATTCGCCTCCCAGGCTATCGGTATCGACGCGCAGGCCCCCGATACGCTGCTGCTGTTTCCTGAAATGGACGAGGCAGCGCCGACCCCGCCGGTCACGGCGGCATCCCTGGCGGCACTGCCGCCCGACCGCGCGCCCATGTGCGTAAGCGCCAGGATGCTGGTCATGCGCCGGGGCATGCCAACGCCTGACATCACCCCCTGCACCCTGTTGCCCGGACGGCAATTGCCCGCCATGGACACCGAGGTCACACTCGACCATGCCCATTGCGCGCGCTTCTGCGTCTATGGTGGGGCGAGCTGCGCTGGTGCGCCGGGGTGAAGCGGCCAGGGGCGGTTGAGATGGAAGAGATCGCGGCGTTTCTTTAAGAAACCTCCGTATATCTTCCGGCGCGGGCCGGGGGCTGCTAAACGAATACCATGGCTGGGCATTCCCAATTCAAGAACATCATGCACCGCAAGGGCGCGCAAGACGCCAAACGCGCCCGGATTTTCGCGAAAATCATCCGGGAGATCACGGTCTCAGCACGGGAGGGTCTGCCCGAGGTCGCCGCCAACCCGCGCCTGCGGGCCGCGGTGGCGGCGGGGCTGAAGCAGAACATGACGCGCGAGACCATCGACCGCGCGATCAAAAAAGCCGCGGGCGCGGGGACAAGCGAGCATTACGAGGCCGTGCGCTATGAGGGCCACGGCCCGGCCGGTGTCGCCGTGATCATCGAGGCGCTGACCGACAACCGCAACCGCACCGCCTCGGTCATCCGCGCGGCCTTTAACAAGCATGGCGGGGCTTTGGGCGAGAGCAATTCCGTCTCCTTCATGTTCAATAGGGTCGGCGTGGTGCGCTATGCCGCCATGGTCGCCGATGCCGACACCATGCTGGAAGCCGCGATCGAGGCCGGGGCCGATGACGTCGCCAGCGACGATGACGGCCACGAGGTGCTGGTGGGGATCGAGGGCTTTTTCGCGGTGCGGGACACATTGGAACAGCGTTTCGGCCAGCCCGCCACGGCGCGGGTTGAATGGCGGCCCAACATGACCGTCACGCTCGATGAGGACAAAGCCGCGTCGGTCATGAAATTGCTCGATGTTCTCGAGGATGACGACGATGTCCAGAACGTGTTCGCGAATTTCGAGATTCCGGATGATGTCCTGCAAAAGCTCAGCGATTGATCCGCCTGCTTGGTATCGATCCGGGGTTGCGGTTCACCGGCTGGGGTGTGATCGAGTCCGATGGTCATCGGCTTCGCCATATCGCCGATGGTGTGATCTCAACCGCCGACATCGCCGATGTGCCCCTGCGGCTTAAGGCGCTGGACGACGAACTCGCGGCGATTTTGCGTGATTTCGCCCCGGCTGAAGCGGCGGTGGAGGAAACCTATGTCAACCGCAACGCCACCGCGACGCTCAAACTCGGGTATGCGCGGGGCGTTGCCCTGCTGGCCCCCGCACGCGCCGGAATCCCGGTGTTCGAGTACGGTGCCAAAACTGTAAAACTCTCGGTTGTCGGCACTGGCAATGCCGATAAAACCCAGGTCGGGCTCATGGTGCGGCGGCTGCTGCCAGGGGCGGTGCAAAAACGCGCCGACGCCGCCGATGCCCTGGCGGTGGCGATTTGCCACGCGCATCACCGCGCCCACCACGCATTATGGCGGCAACCGGCATGATCGCGCGGCTACGCGGCATCATCGAAGCCATCGACGGTGCCAGTTGCGTCGTCGATGTCGGCGGCGTTGGGTATCTGGTATTCGCCTCCACCCGCACGCTCGCGTCCCTGCCAATGGCGGCGGCGGCGAGCCTGCTGATTGAAACCCAGGTGCGCGAGGACGCCATCGCGCTTTACGGGTTCGCCTCAGGGGCTGAGCGGGACTGGTTCCGCCTGTTGGTCACCGTGCAGGGTGTGGGCGCGCGGGTGGCTTTGGCCTTGCTCTCGGCACTCTCGCCCGATCAGCTCATCGCCGCCATCGCCACGGCGGATAAAACCGCACTCACCCGCACGCCGGGCGTGGGACCAAAGCTCGCCATCCGTATTCTCACTGAATTGCGCGACAAAGCCGGTGCCATGCCGGGTGGCGGCAGCATGCCACAATCCTTGGCCCCGGCGGGTAACGGCATTTTGGCCGATGCGCTCTCCGCCTTGCTCAACCTCGGCTACCGGAAGGCCGAGGCCGAGGCCGCACTGGCGGGTGCCGTGCAAACCCACGGGGATGATGCCGCCCTCGATATCCTGATCCGCGCCGGGCTGAAAGCCTTGGCCAAATGAGCGAGGATCGCTTCGTCTCTGGCGCGCGGGCTGAGGAAGATGCGGGGGAGACTTCGCTGCGCCCGCATAGCCTGGCGGACTTCACGGGCCAGCGCGCCAGCCGGGAAAATCTCCAGGTGTTCATCCAAGCCGCGCGCAGCCGTAACGAGGCCCTGGACCATGTGCTGCTGCACGGCCCGCCGGGGCTCGGCAAAACCACATTGGCGCAAATCCTCGCGCGCGAAATGGGTGTGGGCTTCCGTGCAACCTCGGGCCCGGTGATCCAGAAATCCGGGGACCTCGCGGCCATTCTCACCAATCTCCAGCCACGCGACGTGTTGTTCATCGACGAAATCCATCGGCTGCAACCGGCAATCGAGGAAATTCTCTACCCCGCTATGGAGGATTTCCAGCTCGACCTGATCATCGGGGAGGGCCCGGGTGCGCGGACCGTGCGCATCGACCTCCAGCCCTTCACCCTGGTCGGCGCCACCACGCGGGCGGGCCTACTGGCCACCCCCTTGCGGGACCGTTTCGGCATCCCGCTCCGCCTGGTGTTCTACACCACCGAGGAACTGACCCGCATCGTCCTTCGCCTCGCGGAAAAACTAACGATGACCCTGACCCCGGATGGCGCGGCCGAGATCGCCCGGCGGTCACGCGGCACACCGCGCATCGCCGGGCGGCTCACCCGCCGGATCAGGGATTTCGCGATGGTCGCGGGCGCCGATGTCATCAACGCCAAAATCGCCGATGCCGCCCTGGGCCGGTTGGATGTCGATCATCTCGGGTTGGATGCCATGGATATGCGTTATCTCCGACGTCTGGCCGAGCACCACCAGGGCGGGCCTGTGGGGGTGGAAACCCTGGCCGCCGCCCTGGCCGAAGCGCGCGACACGCTGGAGGATGTGGTCGAACCCTATCTCATCCAGGAGGGTTTTTTGCTGCGCACCAGCCGGGGGCGGATGCTGGGCGAGGCCGGGTGGCGGCATCTCGGCCTCAAGCCGCCACAAAATCGCCCGGATCAGGGGGAGTTACTGAGTGATGAGTGATGTCGGACCGGGCTGAGCAGGATTGACC
>JAQNCU010000242.1 GCA_029077775.1 Acidocella sp.
CTTTTGCACTGTTCAATGCTTTTTACCGCTCCGGCGCGCTGGTGTTCGGCGGTGGGCATGTGGTGCTGCCGCTGCTGCGCGGTGCTTTCGTGGCGCCAGGCTGGGTAGGCGATAACAGTTTTCTTGCCGGGTACGGCGCAGCGCAGGCGGTACCCGGCCCGCTTTTCAGCTTCGCCGCTTATCTTGGCGCTGTGGCCCGCCCGGTGCCGCATGGTGTGGCGGGGGCGGCTTTGGGGCTGGTGGGAATATTCCTGCCCGGCCTGCTCATCCTCGTCGGCGCGCTGCCTTTCTGGCATGGCCTGCGCGCCCGCCTTTGGGCGCAGGCGGCGATGCGCGGGGTGAATGCCGCCGTGGTGGGGTTGCTGGGGGCGGCACTCTATAACCCGGTCTGGACGAGTGCGGTAAAAACCCCGGGGGATTTTGGCATCGCGCTGCTTGGCTTTACCTTGCTCACGGTCTGGAAGGCGCCGTCGCTGCTGGTGGTGGTGGTGAGTGCTGCTGGGGGGATGGCGCTGGCCTTGATTTGAGACGCGATGGCGCCTCAGGCTGTGTGCAACAGGGATGCGCCACTGCGCCACAGCATGTAGAGCGCCACAGCGAAAACCAGCACGGCGAACACCGTCGTCAGCCGCCCGCGCTCCGCCGCCAGCCGCCTGGCGCTGGCAGCGCCCAGCACACCGCCCACGATGCCGCCCAGAATGAACACCAGCGCCAGCCCCCAATCCACCATGCCGGAGAAGGCGTAGTTCAGCGCCGTCGTCAGCCCGAACGCCGCCACCGCCACCAGCGAAGTGCCGACCGCGTTGAGCATCGGCATCTGGGTAGAGGCCATGAGGCCGGGCACGATGAGAAATCCGCCGCCAATGCCGAAAAATCCGGAGAACAGCCCGGTGCCGAGGCCAAAGCCCAAAACTTTCGGTGCATTCTCCCGGTTGCACTGCGCGCCCGGCACACCGGTATTATGGCGCCCGCGCAGCATCACCCCGCCAATAACCAGCATGAGCAGCGCAAATAGGAACAGCAGATTCTGCCCGTTTACAGCCTTGCCCAGCGTAGACCCGGCCAACGCTCCAACAATGCCCGCCGCCGCATACAGCCCGCCGCAGCGCCATTTCACTGTGTGCGCCTGGGCATGGTTAACCAACCCGGTGAGCGCGTTAACCGCTACCGCCAATGCGCTGGTGCCGATAGCGACATGCGGGTTCCGCACGCCGACGAGATAAACCATCAGCGGCACGGCCAGAATAGAGCCACCTCCGCCGACAAGCCCGAGCGTGAACCCCACCAGCCCGCCGCTGCCAGCACCCAGCAGGTATTGCACCGTATCGAGCATCATTCAGGATTTGACCGATGCCAGGGGTTTAGGCCCGGCCAGCCATTCCCGGCCTTTCAGCATGCCTTGCCAATAGATCGGCGGGAGCAGCCGGTCCTTCAGGAACCAGGCGGCGCGGGTGGGTTTGGTGCCGTCCAGCAGCCAGGTGGGAAAGGTGGGCATCAGCTTGCCGCCATAGCCGAATTCGGCGAGTACGATGCGCCCGCGTTCCACCGTTAGCGGGCAGCTTCCATAGCCGGTATAGGCCGCCTGGAGGGGTTTACCCGCAAGCTGGGCCAGCACGTTTACCGCCACCACGGGGGCCTGCTGCCGGGCGGCGGCGGCGGTTTTGGCGTTGGAGGCAGCGCAGGCATCGCCCAGGGCGAACACGTTGGGGTAGGTGGGGTTTTGCAGCGTGGCCTCGTCCACCGCCGCAAAGCCGCTGGCGGCGGCAAGCGGGCTGTTTCTCACGCAACCCGGTGCTACCTGCGGCGGCACGGCGTGCAGAATGTCGAAGGCACGTTCAACAATTTCGGGGCCGTTCGCGCCCTTGCGCTCGAAGCTCGCCACGCGGGCTTCGCCATCCACCTTCACCAATTTCGTTTCAAAATTGAGCTGGATGTTGTAACGTTCGATATAGCTCATCAATGCGGGAACATAGGCGGCCACGCCGAATAGCACCGCCCCGGCATTGTCGAATTCAACTGCAATATTCTTCAGCGTTCCCGCCTTCAACCAGCGGTCGCAGCTTAAATACATCGCCTTCTGCGGCGCACCCGCGCATTTGATCGGCATGGGCGGCTGCGTGAAGATCGCCCGGCCGGATTTCAATTCGGCGGTGAGGCGGTTGGTATAGGGGGCAAGGTCGAACCGGTAGTTGGAGGTCACGCCATTACGGCCCAGAGTCTCGGAAAGACCTGGAATCGCCTCCCACGCCAGGCGGATTCCTGAGGCAACAATGAGCACGCGGTAGGAAATGTCGCTGCCGTCAGCCAAAATCACGCGGTTTTCCGCCGGCGCGAACCCGGCCGCGGCGGTTTTGATCCATTGCACGCCCTCCGGCATTACCTGGGACATCGGGCGGCAGGTGGATTGCGGCTCGAATACGCCCGCCCCCACCAGCGTCCAGCCCGCCTGGTAATAATGCACATCCGCGGGTTCGATGAGGGCGATATCCAGCCCCGCGCGGCGTTTGAGCAGGCTGGCGGCGGTGGCGATGCCGGCACTGCCGCCGCCGACGATCACCACGTCATGCGTCTTCGTTTCCTTACTCGCCGAGGGGGCGCGCAAAGCCTGTGCCGCGTTCCACATCGCTTCGGCCCGCGCGCCGGAGCCGCAATAAGCCAGAACAGGGCCGGGCAGGCCGGCCAGGGCATCGGCCATTTTGCGGGCGTCGTCGGCGCTCACCTCGCGGGTGGTCACCGGCACGTAGGCGAAGTCAATGCCAGCGCCCTCGGCGGCGTCGCGCATGGTCGCGGCGCTGGGCTGGCCCAGCTCTTCATCATCCGGCCGGTTGCAAATGATGGCGCGAAAGCCCTGCTGCGCGGCTAATGCAATCTCTGCCGGTTGTAATTGCGGCGAGACGGAATATTCCGTCGATATTTTGCGGCTGTTCATTTTGCGTATTTCCCCACGGGTTCACGGCCTTTGCGGCTAGTTATTATTTTTAACAAAGCCATGCCGGCGAGCATTGCCAGCACGAAGATGGCGGCGCCGCGCGGTGCCAAAGCGAGGTCCGCGATGGCCGGGCCGGGGCATAGCCCCGCCACACCCCAGCCAATGCCGAACAGCACTGCGCCGCCGATCAATCTGGCATCCAGCCGCGAGGTATCAGGCAAATTGAAACCCGCAGCCGCCAGGGGCGCGCGCAGCCTGGCCTGGATACGCCAAGCAATGCCCATGGGCAGCATCGCGCCAGCCATCACAAAAGCCAGCGTTGGGTTCCAGGCGCCGAAGATGTCCAGGAAGCCGCGCACTTTCGCCGGGTCCGCCATGCCGGAGAGCGCCAGCCCGGCGCCGAACAGAACCCCCGCCGCCAGGGCAAGTAGAACCTGCTTCATCATAGCCCCGCCACCCGCATGCAGGCCACGGTGGCAATGCCGCTGGCCATGAAAATCACCGTCGCCAAAATGGAGCGGCGGGAAAAACGGGACATGCCGCATACCCCATGCCCGCTGGTGCAGCCGGAGCCCAAGCGCGTGCCGAACCCCACTAGCAGCCCGCCCACAACCAGCGTGGCCAATTTGGGGACGCTAAGGCTCACGCCGCCAATGGCCCCTGCCATAAGCCATGCGCCAACAGGCAGGCCGATGATGAAGGCAATGGCCAAGGCATGTGGCGGCCCGGCATCGGCCAGGCCCACGGCGCGGGCGGCAAGGCCGCTTACCCCGGCTATCCGGCCCAGCCCCAGCAGCATTACCGCCGCGGCAATGCCGATCATCAATCCGCCGAGCAAGCCGAACACCCAGGCTTGTGGCATTACACGGCGTCCAAGGGGATTTTCAAATAGCGTATGCCGTTATCCTCCGGCGCGGGCAGGTGGCCGCCACGCATGTTTACCTGCACGGAAGGCAGGATTAGCCGCGGCATACCAAGTGTGGCGTCCCGCGCTTCGCGCATCGCCACGAATTCATCCTCGGTCACGCCGTCATGCACATGCACATTGCTGGTGCGTTCCGCGCCGATGGTGGTCTCCCACGCATAGCTGTCGCGGCCCGGGGCTTTGTAATCGTGGCAGAGGAAAACCCGCGCTGTTCCCGGCAAAGACAGCAGACGCCGGATGGAACGGTAGAGCTGGCGCGCGTCGCCGCCCGGAAAATCTGCCCGGGCGGTGCCGTAATCGGGCATGAACAAGGTGTCGCCGCAGAACACGGCATCACCGATCACATAGGCGAGGTCCGCGGGGGTGTGGCCCGGCACATGCAGCGCCATGGCGGGCAGGGTGCCGATGTGGAAAGGGTCGCCATCCTGGAACAGATGGTCGAAATCCGAGCCATCACGGGCGAATTCCGTACCGGCGTTGAACAGCTTGCCGAAAATCTGCTGGACGTGAAGAATATCGGCGCCGATGGCCAGCTTACCGCCCAGCTTGCCCTGTAGATACGGCGCAGCGGAAAGATGGTCCGCATGGGCGTGGGTTTCCAAAAGCCAGTCCACGGTCAGGTTTTCCTGCTGGACATAAGCCAGGATCGCGTCCGCCGATTGAAAGGAGGTGCGGCCGGAGGCGGGGTCGTAATCCAGCACCGAATCGATGATCGCGGCACGGCGGGTGGTGGGGTCGTGCGCCACGTAGCTCACCGTAAATGTCGCCTCGTCGAAAAATGATTTGACCGATACTGCGCCGGGCGGGGCGGTGGAGATCAGGCCGTAGGCTTGTTGCAGAGCAATGTCGGACATGGGAACTCAATAAATTAGTATTTACATTATATATGTAAGTACTAAACTAAGATTGCGTCAAGTGAAAGCTTCAGCAATCTACGAAGCCGGAGAATGAAAATGATGGACGATATGACCTTCCAGCCTTCCGCGCCGCCGAGGCCGTTGCGGATTGGCGATGTGGCACCGGATTTCGTGGCCCGCACCACGCAAGGGGAGATGAGGCTTTCCGGCTATAGGCGGCGTTGGCTGCTGTTTTTTTCCCACCCGGCAGATTTTACGCCGGTCTGCACCACGGAATTCGTGGCGCTGGCCCGCGCGGCGGAGAGATTCTCGGCTGTTGATTTCCACTGAGAACTGACCCGGAGTGGTCGTAAATTTCCACTGAGAATTGACCCATGTTTTGACCTTCCCCC
>JAQNCU010000243.1 GCA_029077775.1 Acidocella sp.
GTGTTCATCTGGCTGGTGACTGACGCCAACGGGCGGATAATGCTGCGCGGGCCGTTTCCGTGGCTGGCGATGGGGGTGGCGGCCCTGGTGTTCGCGCCGGATGTGGCGTGGAATGCGGCGCATCATTGGGTGAGCTATGCCAAGCAGGGCAGCCGGGTGACGAATTTCGACGTGGCGCGGGCGTTGCCTTATTTCGCAGGGTTTTGTTTCGGCCAGATCGGGCTCGTGACACCGATCATTTTCGCGCTGGCGGCTTTGGGGTTGTGGCGCTTGCGCGACCAGCCAGCACCGGGCGGGCATTTGCTGGTATGGCTGACAATTGTGCCCGGCGTGGTGTTTCTGGAGCATGTGATCTCAGGCCCGGTGCAGCCCAACTGGGCGGCGATTATGTACCCATCGGCCTGCCTGGCGGCGGCTTCATTGCCGATGGCGGTGTTGCGGCGCTGGCTGACGCCGGCTTTGGCGCTGGGCTTTGGGCTGAATGCCCTGGTGAGCGCGCAGGCATTGAGCTTTATTCTGCCGCTGCCGCCGCGCATCGACCCGCTGGCCCTACAGCTTTCGGGCTGGCGCGGGTTGGCGCGGGAGGCCAGTGCCGGGGCTAGGGGATTCGTCACATCGGATGATTACGCGACCAGCGCGATATTGGCGTTCTACGCCCCGCCTGACGTATCCGTGGTGGGGTTTGGCCCGCGCTGGTTGTACCTTGGCCCGCCGGATGCGGCGCTCACCGGTGTGGCGGGGGATTTGGTGACGCGGCGGACGGACACGCCATGCCCGGTGGTGCTGGGGCGGGTGACGAGGCGGCAGGGCCATAAACCGATGGCGGTTTACCGGGTGTGCGCGTACACCGCCAATGTACCAGGAGTGGTGCTGCCCCGGCCCTGAGCGGGCCGGGTTACGATAAGACTTACAGCTCGGACGCGACCGAATTGAAGGTGCTGGCGACGTTGCTGCCGAGCGATGTGACGGCGCCGATGATGACCACGGCGATGAGGGCGGCGATGAGCGCGTATTCGATGGCCGTGACCGCGCGCTTGTCGCGAAACAAACCGTTGGCGGGGAGTAAGTTTTTTATGTTCGCGACAAGCAAAGGGACCATGTTCTGGATTCCAAATTTCTGACAATAGAGATATTATTAGCCTAGCGGTTTAAAACTTGGATAACAAGTCATTTTGATATCGTATTCAAAATTTTAACATGCATCACCCGCGGCGGGAGATGTTGGCCAGGACACGGGTCCAGGCGCGGTCCACCCAGATGAGCGGCACGGCGCAGAGCAAGGTGATGGCAAGGCTGATGATGGCGGCCATCATGGCGCTGCCGGCCTCGCCGAAGCGGTTCAGGCCGGAGAGAAAGCTCGAAGCGCCGACGCTGAGCATGATGGGGGTGTGCAGCAGATAGACGGGGAATGAAAGCAGACCGAGCCAGACCGCCCAGCTTTTTGAGAATTGGCGCTTCAGCCAAGGGTGGCCGAGCAGCAGCATGATGGTCAGCGCCGCGGCGATGTCCCAGATGAAATGGCTGGTATCCCCCGCCGGCATAATGGCTTTTATTGGCGCGTGGATGAGCAGGGATTGTTCATAGGTAAAGCTGAACAAATAGAGCGCCAAAAGGCCGGTTATCGCGGCCTGGATGTTGGTGAAATTCGGCAGGCGGTCTTCAGCGAACAATATGGCGAGCACCGTGCCGACCAGGAAATCACTGATATAGGTCACCGGGTAGGTGGTGCCCGCCAGCGCCATGGCCAGCGCGATGAGGGCAAGGCGTAGTGGCCAGTTTTGGATGGCGAAGAGCACCGGTGCGGCGAGGAAGATGGCGAAGGAGCCGAATAATTCGATCCGCATGGTCCAGAGGGGCGAGTCAAAATGCACCTGTCCGCGCGTGAAAACACCGATCAGACCCTCGTAGACAGCACCGACCCAGGAGAGGTGATGGGGGCTGAGCGGCGCGTTGCCGTGGCTGGCCAGCCAGCCCGCGCCGATGACATGGCCTGCCACGCGGTAATGATGGCCGGACCAGGAGATCATCGCCCAACTGAACAGGCAGGCGATGAGGGTGAGGACAGCCAGGCGCGGCCAGCGTTTGAGCAACGCCGCGAGGATGCGGCTGAACCGGCGGTCGCGCGCAAACGGGAGACTGAGAATAAAGCCGGACAGCACGAAAAAAACCGCCACGGCGGCCCCGCCGTTCAACAGGCCCAGGGCGAATTGGAATATGACATCAAAAACGCCATGGCCGTGCGGCACCTTGCCCACGCCCTTAGGCGTGAAGCCGAGCACGAGATGATAGAGCACCACAATGGCGGCGGCGATGCCGCGCAGGCCTTCAAGCGGGATGAGTTTTTGTGAAGATCGACCCGCCATGATGTCCGCGATGTCGGGTGGGGGGTAACTGGTTTCAAGCAAAACCGGGCGCTGGGCCGGGGATCAGACGGGCTATCATGGGGGTTAGGGTTCGATTAAAGACGAGTTTATGTCTGAATCTGAAAATATCCGTTATGATTTCACCACCGCCGAGCCGCGCTGGCAGGCGGCATGGGAGGCGGCGGCGTGTTTCCGCGCCGCCGATATGCCCGAAGCGGGGCGCGACAAATATTATGTGCTGGAGATGTTCCCGTACCCTTCCGGTAAAATCCATATGGGGCATGTGCGCAATTACACGCTGGGCGATGTGGTGGCACGCTATAAGCGGGCGCGCGGCTTTGAGGTGATGCACCCGATGGGCTGGGACGCCTTTGGCCTGCCCGCGGAAAATGCCGCGCGGGCGCGCAAGATCGACCCGGCGACATGGACCTATCAGAACATCTCGGCGATGCGCGGCGAGCTGAAGCGAATGGGCTTGTCGCTCGATTGGTCGCGGGAGTTCGCGACGTGCGACCCGGAATATTATGGCCAGCAGCAAAAAATTTTCCTCGATTTCTGGGCCGCCGGGCTGGTTGAGCGCCGTATGAGCGCGGTGAACTGGGACCCGGTAGACAATACTGTGCTCGCCAATGAGCAGGTGATCGACGGGCGGGGCTGGCTGTCTGGCGCGCCGGTGGAGCGGCGGATGCTCGCGCAATGGTTCCTGCGGATCACGGATTATGCGCAGGACCTGTTGGATGGGCTGGAGAGCCTGCCGCGCTGGCCGGGGCGGGTGAAGCTGATGCAGGAGAACTGGATCGGCCGGTCCGAAGGTGCCGAGGTGAGGTTCCCGCTGGCTGCGCCTTTGGATGATATTGCCGAGGTGGCGGTGTACACCACGCGGCCCGAAACCCTGTTTGGTATGTCCTTCCTGGCGGTTGCGCCCGAGCATGGGGTGGCCCGCGCCGTGGCGGCGCGCAACCCCCAGGCGGCGGCGTTCATCGCGGCCTGCGCGGCGCAGGGAACGTCAGAGGCGGTGATCGAGACGGCGGAGAAGCAGGGCTTCGATACCGGGTTGCGGGTGACCAACCCGTTGAACGGTGAGAGCTATCCGGTGTGGATCGGTAATTTCGTGCTGATGGATTATGGCACCGGGGCGGTGTTCGGCTGCCCGTGCGGCGACCAGCGCGATTATGATTTCGCCGTGAAATATAATCTGCCGATCCCCGTTGTGGTGCTGCCGGAGGGTGGCGTCGCGGTGACCGACCGGGCCTATGATGGTGCGGGTACGCTGGTCAATTCAGGGTTTCTCGATGGTCTGGGCACCAAGGCCGGCAAGGCCGCGGCGATCGCCCGGCTGGTGGCGCTAGGGGCCGGGCAGGCCCGCCAGACCTGGCGGCTGCGTGATTGGGGCATTTCACGCCAGCGTTATTGGGGCTGCCCGATCCCCGTGATCCATTGCGCGGCCTGCGGGGCCGTGCCAGCGGTGGATCTGCCAGTGATCTTGCCGAAGGATGTACGGTTCGACCAGCCCGGCAATCCGCTTGATCATCACCCGACCTGGAAGCATGTGGCGTGCCCGCGATGCGGGCAGGCGGCAACCCGCGAGACTGATACATTCGATACGTTCATTGATAGCTCGTGGTATTTCGCGCGGTTCTGCGCGCCTGAGGCACCCACGCCGACACTGGCGGCGGCGGTGAACCATTGGTTGCCGGTGGATCAATATGTCGGCGGGATCGAGCACGCGATTCTGCATTTGCTCTATGCGCGGTTTTTCACCCGCGCGATGCGCAAGACCGGGCATTTGGGGCTGGATGAGCCGTTTGCCGGTTTGTTCACGCAGGGCATGGTGACCCATGAATCGTATAAGGATGAAGACGGCAACTGGCTGTACCCGGAGGAGGTGACGCGGCTTGAGGATGGCAGCGCCGTGGACGCGCAGGGCCGCCCTGTGAGCGTCGGGCGGGTCGAGAAAATGTCGAAATCCAAGCGCAATGCGGTGGACCCCGGGGTGATCATCGACCGGTTCGGCGCGGATACGGCACGCTGGTTCGTGCTGTCTGACAACCCGCCGGAGCGCGATGTTGAATGGACCGAGACCGGGATTTTGGGGGCCAACCGGTTTGTGATGCGGCTATACCGGATTGCCGTGGGCATCGCGGCGGTGCCTGTGGACGGGCCAGGTGACATATCGGGCCAGGCGCGGGATTTGCGGCGGTTGACACACCGGACGATCGCGGCGGTGACCGAGGCGCTGGAGAGTTTTTCCTTTAACGTCGCGGTGGCGCGCATCCATGAGTTGACCGGGGCCTTAACGGGTTCCGGTGCGCCTGAGGCGGGGATGGCGGCGGCGCGGCATGAGGCGATGGGCGTGATCGCGCGGTTGGTGGCGCCGATGATGCCGCATATCGCCGAGGAGATTTTCGCGCTGATAAGCCCGGGCCAGGGCCTGGTGGCGCAGGCAGCGTGGCCCGTGGCCGAGCCTGAGCTGCTGGTGGTGGACGAGGTGACGATAGGTGTGCAGATCAACGGTAAATTGCGTGGCACCATAAAAGTGCCCGCGAAGGGCGAGGCGCAGGCGAATACCGCGATTGCCAAGGCGGCGGTGGCGGGCGCATTAGGGGGGCAAAGCATCGTGAAGGAGATCTATGTGCCCGACCGGATCGTGAATTTTGTCGTCAAGCCTTAAGG
>JAQNCU010000244.1 GCA_029077775.1 Acidocella sp.
TGGCTGAGGCCGGCACAGGCACCGGCAAAACCCTGGGATACCTCGCGCCGGCCAGCCTGTGGGCGGAACAGAACAAGGGCGCTGTGTGGATCTCAACCTTCACCCGGCATCTGCAACGCCAGATCGAACAGGAGGCCGCGCGCCTCAAGCCCAATACCCAGGTGGTGCTCCGCAAGGGGCGCGAGAATTATCTCTGCCTGTTGAATTACGAGGATGCGATGGGCGTTGAGCGGTCTGCCATCCCGCTTGGCCTGATCGCGCGCTGGGCGATGGCGAGTGCGGATGGTGATTTGTTCGGCGGTGACCTGCCCGGATGGTTCGCCGAATTGTTCGGCCATAACCTGCTCGCCCAAATCGCCGATCGGCGCGGCGAATGTATCCACGCCGCTTGTCCGCATTATGCCCGCTGCACCATCGAGCATGTGGTGCGCAACGCCCGGGCGGCGGACCTCGTCATTGCCAACCACGCGCTGGTGATGGCGCAGGCCGTCTGGGGCGGGCTCGACGATGATAGCGTCCCCACCCGCTATGTGTTCGATGAAGGCCACCACATTTTCGACGCCGCCGATAATGCGTTTTCGGTCGAATTATCCGGCACCGCCATGGCTGAATTGCGCCGATGGCTGCTGGGCGCTGAAGGCACACGCTCACGCGCGCGCGGTCTGGCGCAACGGCTGGAGGATCTCACCGCAAGTGATGTGGAGATGAGCAAACTCGTCGACAAAGTGCTGCTCGCCGCCAAAACACTCCCGGCCCCGATGTTTTCCACACGCCTCGCGCCCGATCTGGACATCGAACAAGGTGCCAATGCCAATCCGGCGGAGCGCTTCCTGATCGCCCTGCGCACCCAGGCGCTGGCCCGCGCGCGCGGCCCGGAATTACAGGGGGGCTCAGGGTTCGAGGTTGATCTGCATCCCGTGAACCCGGATGTACCAGAGCAAGGTGCCCGGCTTTCCACGGCGCTGGAGCGCCTGCTTCTGCCGCTGGTCGGGTTGCGGGAGAGCGTGCTGGCGCGGCTGGAGACCGAGGCTGACACTCTGGATGAGCCCGGCCGCCAACGGCTGGAGGGTACGGCGCGGAGCCTAAAACGCCGGGCGATTGACAGCGTCACGGCCTGGCGGCGCATCCTGAACGGCCTCAGCCAGACCATAACGCCAGGAACACGCCCGTCGCATATCGAATTCCTCCGGCTGGACCGCGAGTCAGGGGCCGACCGGGACATCGCCCTTCTCTCACATCTCCTCGACCCAACCGAGGCGTTCATACAGAGCATTGCCACCCCCGCTCATGGGTTGCTGGTCACCAGCGCCACCTTGCGCGACGGGCTGGACCATACGCAAAGCTGGGAGACCGCCGAGACGCGGGTGGGGGGAGGGTATCTGGCCGCGCCCGCCATCCGCGCGGCGTTTGACTCCCCGTTTGATTACGCGTCGCGCACGCGGATCGTCCTGGTGTCAGACGTGAATGTGCAAGATATCGGGTCGCTGGCGGGCGCGTATCAGGCGTTGTTCCAGGCCGCGAACGGCGGCGCGCTGGGGCTTTTTACGGCCATATCGCGGTTGCGGGCGGTGCATGGGCGCATCGCCGCGCCCTTGGAGCGCTCGGGCATCCCGCTTTATGCCCAGCATGTGGACGCCATGGATAACGCCAGTTTGGTCGATATTTTCCGGGCGGAAGAAAATGCCTGCCTGCTCGGCACCGATGCCATGCGCGACGGCGTGGACATCCCCGGCCCGGCTTTGCGGCTCGTGGTGTTTGAACGCACACCCTGGCCGCGCCCGGATATCCTGCACCGCACGCGGCGGGTTCATCTATCGGGCGGGATGCCTAAGGATTATGACGACGCGATCGTGCGCCTGCGGCTACGTCAGGCGTTCGGACGGCTCATCCGCCGGGCCGATGATCGCGGGGTGTTCGTGCTTCTGGACAGGCAGATGCCCACCCGTCTGCTCGCCGCGTTTCCCGAACAAGCGCCGATCATCCGTTCAGGGCTGGCTGACGCGGTCCAGGGCATTGGCCGCTTCCTGCAAGGGACCAGAGATGCGTGACAATCATCGGTCCAGGTACGGTTTCATCGGTCTGACGTTGATTCCACCCCCGCAGGTTCATAAACAAAAATACATGGCCCCGCCTCACCCGCCAAACATCAGAACACGAAAACAATCCCGCCTGGCGACAAGCGGGTGGGAAGTGTGACCGCTCAATTTACGGAAATTCAGCAAAACCCGTGCGATTTTTGCAACATTGACCTGAAATCGTGCAGATGCGGGCGGTCGTGACTATATCTTCCCTTATGATTTTGATACGCGAATATTTGTACAGATTCGGGAACAAGCTGAACTGTCTGGGAGCGGTTTTTTGCCCCCGCCCGAAGCGTTTATGTCTTTGGGTGTTGGGTGGGTTGCTGGCCACTGGCCTGGTTTGTAACCAGGCCAGTGCCGCTATCCCCTCCGGGTTACCCCAAACCAGCAACATTCCGACAGGTCGCTGGTACACGTCTGATCATTCCGCCGTCATCCAAATCTCGCCGTGCGGCCAAAATCTCTGCGGGCAGATTGTGGGCATCAGGCTCGCCCACCCCGGTGACCCTATGCCAAAAGATTGGCAGGGCCAGCCGCAATGCGGGCTGATCATTCTGCAAACCCAGCCTGAGCGCGATTCTGCGGGTGACATCTCCTGGGTCGGCAGCGTGCTCGACCCGCGCAACGGCAATGTCTATCACGCCACCATCTCGCTCAATGCTGACGGCAAATTATTGCTCCACGGCTATCTCGGTTTGCCCATTTTTGGGCAAACGCAAATCTGGGCGCGCTTTCACGGCCATATGCACAGGGATTGCAAAATCTCAGCAGCGGATGACGCCCCGGTTAATGGCGGAGACTGACATCCGGTTCTAAAAATTATCCTTCGCGGCCCGCAGGCGGCCGAATTCGTCGGCATCGGCGGCGCGCACAAACGGGTTGCAGCAACGCTCTGCGCCTAGCGTCACCGGCAAGGTCGGCTTGTTCGCCTGGCGCAAGGCACTGATCTCGGTACTGCGCGCCTCAAGTGCCGCGTTATCCGGGTCGATCGCGCGCGCGAATTTGGCGTTTGAGGCGGTATATTCATGGCCAGCGCAGACCAGCGTTTCATCGGGCAGGTCGCTGAATTTCTGGATCGAGCGGAACATGTCCTGTGCCGTGCCTTCAAACAACCGCCCGCACCCCAGGCTGAACAGCGTGTCGCCCGGCAGCAACACGCCGCCATCGGCGATGAAATACGAGACATGGCCAATGGTATGCCCCGGCGTGTCGATCACCCTTACTTTGACGGCCCCAAAATCGACCAGCGCGCCCTCATGAACGGCGATATCGAGTTTCGGCAGCCTGTGCGCATCGGCGGCATTGCCAACCACAATCGGCGTATACCGCGCCACCAGGGCGGCCACGCCGCCGATATGGTCGTCATGGTGATGGGTGATGAAAATAAAATCGAGCCGCCCGCCTGCCGCCTCGATCGCGGCGATCGCCGGTGCGGCCTCAGCCGGATCAACGATGGCGATTTTTCCGGTGACGGATTCAGATAAAAGCCATGAATAATTATCGCTGAGCATGGGGATCGCCTGGGCTGTCACGGTCACGTCTGTCGCTCCTTGGTTAATCAAGTTGTATATAGCCCCCATGAGCAGCGATGCGCGAGATGCGGCGGCGTTTTATGAAACCAGGCTCGGCCAGCTTACGGCGGGGCTTCTGCGGCAGAAGCTTCTGGCGCTGTGGCCAGATTGCGCCAATCTCGCAATCCTCGGGCTCGGCCATACCGGCCCCTATCTTCAGCTGTGGCGCGAGCAGGCGGCCCGCAGCATCGCCTTGTCCCCACATAGTACGGGGGCTGTGCCCTGGCCGCCTGGCCGCGCCAGCCTGTCCTGCGTCGCGCAGGAGGATGCCTTGCCGTTCCCCGATCTGATGTTCGACCGGATTTTGCTGATCCACGGTCTGGAACAGGTCGATAATGCGCGGCGCAGCCTGCGCGAGGTCTGGCGGGTCTTGAAGGACGATGGCAGGCTCATTGTCGTCGCCCCCAACCGGCGGGGCATCTGGGCCTATGCGGAAAGCACGCCCTTCGGCTACGGCCAACCGTTTTCCGAAGGCCAGTTGGCCCGGTTGCTGGCGGCCTTGTTTTTCCGCGTGGAACGCCAGGACAGCGCGTTATTCGCCCCGCCCTTGGCGTGGCGTCCGGTGCTGAAGGGTTTTTTGACATGGGAGCATGTCGGGCATTTGCTGGCGCCGCAACTGGCGGGCCTGACAATCGCCGAGGCCACCAAGGATGTTCACGGTGTGCTGCCGGTCGCGCGCCCTTCCGCCGGTCGGCGGGTTTTCGTGGATGCGGGTTAAGCCCGCGTCTTGGTCTCAGGCACCGGCAAAGCCACAGGCATTGGCGCTTCGATCCGAAATGATTGTTGGTTATACGGCAGATCGATCCCCTCCTCGGTAAAGCGTTTCTGCACACGGCGATAAAATTCCCGCCTTACCCCCCAATGCTGGCCGGGTGCTGTGCGGATCTGCCCGGTCAGCACCAACCCGATGGCGCCGAACTGGTCCAGCCCGAAAAGCTGCAAATCATCGCGCATCATCGCCCCCCAGGCAGGCTCCGCGCGCATCTCCCGCGCGATATCGGCCAGCAAGGCCGATACTCTTTCCAAATTCTCCTTATACCCCACCGTCACCGAGATCTGCGCATAGCCAAAATCCCGGGTCATATTGGTCACCGTGGTCACGGCCGAGAACGGGATGATGTTGATCGAGCCATCGCCACCACGCAGCCGAATGGTGCGGATCGACAGCCGCTCCACCGTGCCTGTCATCGCCGCCAGGGTGATCACGTCGCCCACCTGCATCGCATCCTCCAGCAGCAAAAACAGGCCGGTGATGATATCCTGCACCAGTTTCTGGCTGCCAAAACCAATCGCGATGCCGAGCACGCCGGAGACCGCCAATAATGGCGTTGTGTTAACGCCGATTTTCGACAGACAGATAAAAAACGCGACAACAAAAATCA
>JAQNCU010000006.1 GCA_029077775.1 Acidocella sp.
CTCCTCAAGGGCGGCGAGGCCAGGGGCGGTCATGGGGAATTTCTGCAACGCGGTCTCCTCGGGGTTAAGGCCCGGTAGCCAAGGATAAACAACAATAAAGCGCCACCGGGGTGTGACCCGGTGGCCCATTAGAACGATTGTGGAAAGTACGACTGAAGCGGCGCGACTTCAAGACTACCTGAAATCATCGCCGCGATGGCGTGCGCGGTTGCCCGGGCGGCGGCGATGGTGGTGAAGTTCGGCACCCCATGGGTGAGGGCCGAGCGCCGGATATCGAAGCTGTCGGTGACCGATTGCGCGCCATGAGCGGTGTTGATGACAAGCTGGATTTCGCCCGAGCGTATGGCATCCACACAATGCGGACGGCCCTCCAGCACCTTGTTCACGCGCTTTACGGCAATCCCGGCGGCCTTGATGTGCCGGGCGGTGCCAGCGGTGGCGAGGATGGCAAAGCCCAATTCCGCCAGCCTGCGCGCCACCGGCACGATGGCGGTTTTATCGCTCTCTTTCACCGAGAGAAACGCCGTACCCGAGAGCGGCAGCATGATCCCGGCACCCAATTGCGCCTTGGCGAAGGCGCGGGCAAAGCTGGTATCCAGCCCCATCACCTCGCCTGTGGATTTCATCTCCGGGCCCAGCAGCGTATCGACATTGGGGAAGCGGGCGAACGGGAACACCGCTTCCTTCACCGCGACATGCCGCAACACCGCCGAATCATCGAGGGCGAAACGGCTGAGCTTTTCCCCCGCCATCACCCGCGCGCCGATTTTGGCAACCGCAACCCCGGTGGCCTTGGCGACAAACGGCACTGTGCGCGAGGCGCGGGGATTGACCTCCAGCACATAGATCAGGTCGTTCTGGATCGCGTATTGCACGTTCATCAGCCCAACCACGCCGAGCGCCTTGGCCATGGCCTCGGTCTCGGCGCGCAATTCCGCGACGATGGCGGGCGAGAGGGAATAAGGCGGGATCGAGCAGGCGCTATCACCCGAGTGGATACCCGCTTCCTCGATATGCTCCATGACCCCGGCCACATACACGCGCTCACCATCGCAGATGCAATCGACATCGACCTCGGAGGCTTCGTTGAGGTAACGGTCGATCAGCACGGGGTTTTCCACCGAGGCACGGACCACCTCGCGGTTATAACGCGCGAGCGCGGTTTTGTCGTACAGTATCTCCATCGCCCGCCCGCCAAGCACATAGGAGGGCCGGATGATGATGGGGTAGCCGATCCGCTCGGCGATGGCCTCGGCCTGTTCGGGCGAGCGCGCGATGCCGTTTTCCGGCTGGCGCAGCCCGAGTTTTTGCAGCAAGCTGGCAAAACGCTCCCGGTCCTCGGCGATATCGATCGCATCTGCCGAGGTGCCTAAAATCGGTACATTGGCGCTGGCCAAAGCCTGGCTTAGCTTCAACGGCGTCTGCCCGCCATATTGCACGATACATCCCAGCAGCGTGCCATTGGCCTGTTCGGTGCGGATGAGCGAGAGCACGTCCTCGGCGAACAGGGGCTCGAAATACAGCCTGTCCGATGTGTCGTAATCGGTGGAGACGGTCTCGGGGTTGCAATTGACCATGATGGTCTCAAACCCCGCCTCGCGTAGCGCGTAGGCGGCGTGGACGCAGCAATAATCGAACTCGATTCCCTGGCCGATCCGGTTGGGGCCGCCGCCGAGGATAATGATTTTGTTGCGGTCTGTGGGGTTGGCCTCGCAGACCGGCGCGCCGTATGACCCCTCATACGTGCTGTACATATAGGCGGCCTCGCTTGCAAACTCCCCGCCTGACGTGTCGATGCGCTTATACACGGGCGTGACATCGAGCTTAAGCCGCGCGGCGGTGACGGCGGCTTCCTTCATGCCCGCGAGTGCGGCCAGCCGTTTATCGGCAAAGCCCAGCGATTTGAGGCGGCGGAAACCGACCGCATCGCGTGGCAGCCCGGATTTTTTTACCTCATCCTCGGCGGCAATAATCGCCTGCATCTGGTTGAGATACCAAGGATCATACTTGCAGGCCGCGAATATGTCCGCCACGCTGACACCAGCCCGCAGAGCCTGGGCGGCGATGAGCAGGCGGTCTGGGCGCGGGGTGGAAAGGGCGGCGCGGAAGGCATCCGCCGTGCCATCGCCCGGCGGCTCGATCTCATCGAGGCCGGACAACCCCGTCTCCAGGCTGCGCAGGCCTTTTTGCAGCGCCTCGGCGAAATTCCGGCCGATCGCCATGGCCTCTCCGACCGATTTCATCGACGTTGAGAGCAAAGCCGGGGTACCAGGGAATTTCTCGAAGGTGAATCGGGGAATTTTGATCACGACATAATCGATTACGGGCTCGAAGCTCGCGGGCGTGGCCCGGGTGATGTCGTTTTTCAGCTCGTCCAGCGTATAGCCAACCGCCAGCTTGGCCGCGATTTTGGCGATGGGAAACCCGGTGGCCTTGGACGCCAGGGCCGAGGAGCGTGAGACGCGCGGGTTCATCTCGATCACCACCATTCGCCCATCGGCGGGGTTGATCCCGAACTGCACGTTGGAGCCGCCGGTATCCACCCCGATGCGGCGCAGGCACGCGATGCTCGCATCGCGCATGATCTGGTATTCCTTGTCGGTAAGCGTGAGGGCGGGGGCCACGGTCACGCTGTCGCCCGTATGCACGCCCATCGGGTCGATATTCTCGATGGCGCAGACGATGATGCAATTATCGGCGGCGTCGCGCACCACCTCCATCTCATATTCTTTCCAGCCGAGCACAGACTCCTCGACCAGCACCTCATGGGTCGGCGAGGCGTCGATGCCCGAAAGCACGATCTCGAAAAACTCCTCGCGGTTATACGCAATGCCACCACCGGTGCCGCCCAGCGTGAAGGAGGGCCGGATGACGGCGGGCAGGCCGACCTGCTCCAAAGCCGCGGCGGCTTCCTCGCGGTTATGCGCGATGGCTGATTTCGGCCCGGCGATGCCGATTTCGGCCATCGCGTCGCGGAATTTCAGGCGGTCCTCGGCACGGTCGATGACATCGGCCTTGGCGCCGATCAGCTCCACGCCGAGGCGTTCCAGCACGCCGGATTTCGCCAGCGCCATGGCGGTGTTCAGCGCCGTCTGCCCGCCCATGGTGGGCAGCAGCGCATCGGGTTTTTCCTTGGATATGATCTTCTCGACCATCTCAGGCGTGATCGGCTCGATATAAGTGGCATCCGCCAGCGACGGGTCGGTCATGATGGTGGCCGGGTTGGAATTGACCAGCACCACACGGTAACCTTCCTCACGCAATGCCTTGCAGGCCTGCGCCCCGGAATAATCGAACTCACAAGCCTGACCGATCACGATCGGCCCGGCGCCGATGATCATGATGGATTTTATGTCGGTGCGTTTGGGCATGGTCAGGTAACCTCATGGGGCATGATACGGTGCATGAACTGGTCAAATAGCGGCACGGTGAACGCGATATCGCCGTGCGCCGGGGCGTAGATCATTCCCTTGCCGATCAGCCCGTCGCGCAACGGGCCGAAATCGGAGGATTTTTTCGCAAGGCGCTTTGCGACATCACCCGAGCGGTGCGGCCCGGCACCCAGGGCGGCCATTGCCCACAGGTATTTTTTCTCTCGTGGTGTTAGTCTGTCAAACCGCACGCGAAAAAACCCCTCATCGAGCCTGCGCATCGCAATCTCGGTCGCGGCCTTGGTGTCGCCCAGCGTGATCGGCGACACGGCTGCCGTGTTCCAGACATGATAGCCCCATTCCTGCAGGAAAAACGGATACCCGCGCGATTGCTCATAAATATACCCGAGCGCGCTTGCCTCGAAATAAACCGCCTCGGCGGCGGCCGGTTTGGTGAGCGCGGCGGCGGCATCGTGCTCATCGAGCGCGCCGATCGCCGGAAAATCAAAAAGCCGCTCAGCATAGGATTTCGCGTTTCCGAACAGGCCGATCAATTGAGGCAGCCCGGCTGCGAATAATATAATGGGCAGGCCGTCTTGTGCGGTACGGTGCATCGCCATGATCAAGGCGCTTAGCTCATTTGGGCTGAAATACTGAATTTCATCGATAAACAGCGCCAGCGCCGTGTTGCGCGCGGCGGCGGCGCGCCCGATGGCGACCATAAGCTCCGGCAAATCGGCTTCAAGATCGCCGCTATCGGCGGCACCGATCTCGCTGTCGATATCGAGCGTGATCTCGACCTCGCCGATTTTGGCGCGCACGCCGGTCATGAAGCTTTTGAGCACGCGAAGGGCGCGCTTCACCTGTGTGCTGATCGCATCCATCCGGTCGAGCGCCAGCAGGGCACGGCGCAGATGCGGGATGAGCAAGGCCGGGAGGGATTTCGCCTCATGCGCCTCCACCAGACACGTATGTAGCCCCAACCTGTCGGCGTGCCGGCGGATTTCATTCAGCAGCACGGTTTTGCCGACGCCGCGTAGACCGACGAGCACCAGGCCTTTTTCGGCCTTGCCGTTTTGTACCCGGCCAAGCGCCATCGCGGCCCGCTGCAACAAGGCCGCCCGGCCGCTAAGCTCAGGCGGCGGCGTGCCAGCGCCAGGGGCGAAAGGGTTGCGCAAAGGGTCCATTTCGATCAAATATAATTATTTTACTGTTTTATACTATGTAAGTAGTATATATTTATAACAAGCATATATATGGTCATCGCACTACGCCATCATCGCCACAAACCGGCTGAACAAATGCGCGCTGTCGCTGGGGCCGGGCGATGCTTCCGGGTGGTATTGCACCGAAAACACCCGTTTGCCCGGGCAGGCGATGCCCTCATTCGAGCCATCGAACAGCGATTTATGGGTGACCTGGACGCCAGCGGGCAGAGAGGCTTCATCGACCGCGAAACCATGGTTCTGTGCGGTGATCTCAACCCGCCCGGTCGCCAGGTCCTGAACCGGCTGGTTGGCCCCCCGGTGCCCGCGCGCGAGCTTATAGGTTGTGCCGCCCAAGGCCGTCGCCAAAAGCTGATGCCCGAGACAGATGCCGAAAATGGGGATGCCGGCTTGTATGAGTTTTTGCAGCACGGGCACGGCATAAATTGCGGTGGCCGCCGGGTCGCCTGGCCCGTTGGAGAGAAACACGCCATCGGGTGCGTAGCCCATGATGGTCTCGAAGCTCGCGGTGGCAGGCACCACGGTGACCGCGCACCCGGCGGCGGTGAGCGCGCGCAGGATGTTGCGTTTCGCGCCGTAATCGATCGCGACCACCCGCCTGGTCGCGGGCGGCGCGGTGAAGCCGCTCTCCCAGGTCCAAATGCCGCCGGTCCAGGCATAGGGTTCGGCGCAGGAAACGTCAGCCGCCAGGTCCAGCCCGTCCAGCCCGCCCCAGGACGCCGCCTTGGCCGCCAGCGCGGGGATGTCGAATTTGCCATCCGCCGGGTAGGCCAGGATGGCATTGGGCGCGCCGGCATCGCGGATACGCAAGGTCACCGCCCGCGTGTCCACCCCGGCAATGCCCGGCACCCCCATGGCGCGCAGCCAGCCATCGAGGTCGCTGGTGGCGCGGTAGTTTGAGGGCTGGGTGGCATCTTCCTTGACCACCAGCCCGCGTGCGAACACGCGCCCAGCTTCGTTATCCTCATCATTCGCGCCAACATTGCCGATATGCGGAAAGGTGAAGGTGATGATCTGCCCGGCATAAGACGGGTCTGTCAGGGTCTCCTGATACCCGGTCATGCCGGTGTTGAAGCATAATTCCGAGGGCAGGCTTTCCCCCGTCGCGCCGAACCCCCGGCCCCAGAACACGGTGCCATCGCCCAATACCAGGGCGGCGGTGGCGCCTGGTGGCGTGTCGCCCAAGGCGGGGCCAGAGGCACCGGGCATGTCGGTCATCGCCAATCCTGTCGCGGCCATCATCGCGGGCCAGTGGCGGGGCGGGATGGACCCGGCATGACGCCATTTTCTGATGGCATCGGGCGTGACCCCTGTTAGATTGGCGGCAGCATCCGTGCCGCCCAGCCGGTCGATCAGCTCTGCGATGGAAATTGTCATGAAAATCTGCTACCGGATTTTTCCTCCGGCTTCAACGCCGTTTTATTATGCCGGAAATTATTTCCGTAATCAGGGATCGAGACGATGAATTTGCGTGAGACCATCACCGCCGCCGTAAAAACCGCCATGCTGGCGCGCGATGCCGAGCGGACCTCCACCCTGCGCCTCATCCAGGCAAAATTGAAAGACACCGACATCGCCGCCCGCCCGAAAGGCGTTACCGCCGTGCCGGATGACGAGATTTTTGCCATGCTGCGCTCGATGATCAAATCCCGCCGGGACTCGGTCACCCTTTTCCGCCAGGGCCACCGTGAGGAGCTTGCCGCCAAGGAGGAAGCCGAGATCGCGGTGATCGAGGAATTTCTGCCCCAGACTCTCTCAGGTGTGGCGCTGGATGCCGCCATCGATGCCGCCATTGCCGAGACCAATGCGGCCTCGCCCAAGGATATGGGCAAGGTTATCGGCGCGCTGAAGGCAAAACATGGCGCGGCGCTGGATATGGGCGTGGTCTCGGTGGCGGTGAAGGCAAAGCTCGGGTGAGGCGCGCGGGCGCTTGCGCTGTCACGTACACAGGCATGATCTGACCGTCACATGGCGCTCCCCCCCAATTTCCTCGATGAGCTGCGCGCCCGCACGCCGATTGGCGCGCTGATCGGGCGCAGTGTCAAGCTCACCCGCTCCGGGCGGGAGACCAAGGGTTGCTGCCCGTTCCACGGGGAAAAAACCCCGTCTTTTTATGTGTATGACGATCATTTCCATTGTTTCGGCTGCGGCGAACATGGCGATGTCATCACCTTCGTCATGAAATCCGCCAATCTGGGGTTTATGGAGGCGGTGGAGACCCTGGCCGCCGAGGCCGGGCTGGAGGTGCCGAAAGCCAGCCCGCGAGAGGCGGAACGTGCCGAGGCGATAGCGGGCATCACGGAGGTGCTGGAGGCCGCGTCGCGTTTGTATGAACGCTGGCTCTATGAGCCCGAGGGCCGCCCGGCGTTGGATTATCTGAAAGCCCGTGGGCTGAGCGATGAGACCATCGCCAAATTCCGCCTTGGCTGGTCGGGTGAGGGCAGGGGGCAGCTCGCCGCCGCGCTGCGGGGCCAGAACATAAAGCCCGAACAGCTCATCGCCGCCGGGTTGATGAAACAGGGCGAGCGCGGCCCGGTGGATATGTTCTTCTCGCGCGTGATGTTCCCCATCGCCGACCGGCGCGGCGGGCTGATCAGCTTTGGCGGGCGGATCATGGGCGATGGCCAGCCCAAATACGTCAACGGCCCGGAGACCGAGATTTTCTCCAAACGCCGGGCGCTCTACGGGCTGCATTTCGCGCGTGATGCGGTGCGTAAAAATGCCGCGCTGGTCGTGGTCGAGGGTTATATGGACGTTATCGCGCTGGCGCAGGCGGGGTTCGCAGGCGCGGTCGCACCGCTCGGCACGGCGTTGACCGATGAGCATCTGGCGGCAATCTGGCGGCTCTCCCCCGCGCCGGTGATCTGCTTTGATGCTGACAATGCCGGGCGACGCGCGGCATTGAAAACTGTCGATCTCGCGCTTTCAGCCTTGGCCCCTGACCGTTCGCTCAAATTCCTCAGCCTGCCCGAGCAGGACGACCCCGACAGCCTGATCCGCCGCGAGGGCCGGGCCGCCTTCGCCGAGCGGCTGGAGACCGCGCGCCCGATCTCAACGGCTTTATACGATATGCTGGCCGAGGGCGTGGTGCGGACCACGCCGGAGGCGCGCGCCAGCTTTCGCAACCGGCTGGTGGAGACCGCCGCGCGCATCCCCGATAAATCCCTGGCGGGTGAATACCGCGCCATGCTGCTGGAGCGGTTTTTTATGGAACGGCGGGCCCGTGCGCGCCCCGGCGAGGCCACACCGAAGCGGGCCCCCCCTGCGGCGCCCCGGGCGCGGGTCAACCCCAGCCTGCCGGATGCCATACGCGGCTTTATCCTCACCGCCGCCTGTATTGCCGCGCCGCCTCTGTTCCCCGATATCGAGGAGGCATTCGCCCGGCTGGTTTTACCCGAAAGCTGCGCCAAATTACGCGATGCTTTGGCACTTTATGTGTCCGGGGAAAAAACCCTTGACATTGACAGCCTGTTCACCCACTTGCACGGGCTTGGTTTGGCTGAGATGGGCAGGCAAGTCGTGGCTGTCGCAGCCGAACATTACCGCCCCGGCCCGGACCTCAGCCTTTCGGAAGTCGCAGAGGATTGGTGGCGTTGGTATCATCTTATGGCTGTTAACATTGATCTGCTCCGCGCCCAGCGCGACCATGACCAACAATACTGGATCGCCAACCCTACGGATGAAGCCGCTTCGGCCCGGTTGATCCGCTCGAACGAGCTGCTGCGCCAGGCGATAACCGGCGATTATGGCGAGGATGTTGTTTGAGCCTTTGATTGCCTTTTGTCTTGCCTATCTCATTACCATTGAAATAACACCGGTTGAATCCCCGCGGAGTACCGACTGACCATGGCCACCAAGCCCGCCACCGTGACTGAAACCCCGACGCCTGAAGTCGAAGCCGACGCCAATGTCCTCGATACGCAATCAGCCGCCGTCAAGCGTCTGATCGCCAAGGGCAAGGAGCGAGGGTACATCACCTTCGACGAGCTGAATGCCGTGCTCCCGGCGGAGCAAAATTCCTCCGAACAGATCGAGGACATCATGGCGATGCTCTCCGAGATGGGCATCCAGGTGGTGGAGAGCGAGGAGGGCGAGGATTCCGAGGCGGCCGCCGCGCCCAAGGAAGAGGCGGCCGAGGATGATGACGCGCCGGCTGGCAATATCTCGGAATCCTCGGTCAGCCGCACTGATGACCCGGTGCGCATGTATCTGCGTGAGATGGGCACCGTGGAGTTGCTCTCCCGCGAGGGCGAGATCGCGATCGCCAAGCGGATCGAGGCCGGGCGGGACATGATGATCCGGGGCTTGTGCGAGAGCCCGCTTACGTTCCGCGCCATCATCGCCTGGCATGAGGCGCTCAATAATGGCCGGGTGCTGCTGCGCGACGTGATCGACCTGGAAGCCATGCAGGCAGGCAACGACCCCAGCGCGGCTGAAGGCTTCACCCAGGCGGAGGAGATCGACGACGACGAGGATGGCGAGGGTGGCGGCATGTCGCTCTCGGCGTTGGAGGAAAAGCTCAAGCCCGAGATTTTCACGCATTTCGAGGATATCGAAAAGCTTTATGAGAAACTGGCCAAAATCCAGCAGAAGCGGCTGGATAACCTGACCGCGGGTGGCGATATCAACTCCCGGTCCGAGAAGAATTACGAGAAGCTGCGCGATGAACTGGTCGCCAAGGTGGAGCAGGTGCGACTGCATAATAACCGGATCGAGGAGCTGGTGGCGCAGCTGAAGGTGCTCAACCAGCGGCTGAACGGGCTGGAGGGGCAGATATTGCGCCTGGCCGAAGGGGCGAAGGTCACGCGCGAGGAGTTCCTCCAGCATTACCGGGGCCGCGAGATGGACCCGAACTGGATGACCGATATCGCCGGTCTGCCGGGCAAAGGCTGGAAGGAATTCGGCAAAAAATTTGGCCCCCAGGTGGGCGAATTACGCACCCAGATCGGCCGGGTAGCCGGGGAAGCCGGGTTGCCGATCGAGGAGTTCCGCCGGGTTTATACCACCGTCTCACGCGGGGAGCGTGATTCGACGCGTGCGAAGAAGGAAATGATCGAGGCCAATCTGCGCCTCGTGATTTCGATTGCGAAAAAATATACCAATCGCGGCCTGCAATTCCTCGATCTGATCCAGGAAGGCAATATCGGGCTGATGAAGGCGGTGGATAAATTTGAATATCGCCGGGGCTATAAGTTCAGCACCTACGCCACCTGGTGGATCCGCCAGGCGATCACGCGCAGCATTGCCGATCAGGCGCGGACCATCCGCATTCCGGTGCATATGATCGAGACGATCAACAAGCTGGTGCGCACCTCGCGCCAGATGCTGCACGAGATCGGGCGCGAGCCGACGCCGGAGGAACTGGCCGAAAAACTCGGTATGCCACTGGAAAAAGTCCGCAAGGTGCTGAAAATCGCGAAAGAGCCAATCAGCCTGGAAACCCCGATCGGCGATGAGGAAGACAGCCATCTGGGCGATTTTATCGAGGATAAAGGGGCGATCATTCCGCTCGATGCCGCGGTGCAGGCAAATTTGCGCGAGGCGGCGACGCGCGTGCTCTCCTCGCTCACCCCGCGTGAGGAGCGGGTGCTGCGGATGCGTTTTGGCATCGGCATGAATACCGATCATACGTTGGAGGAGGTCGGCCAGCAATTCAACGTCACGCGTGAGCGTATCCGGCAGATCGAGGCTAAGGCCCTGCGTAAGCTCAAACACCCGTCACGCTCGCGCAAGCTGCGCAGCTTTCTGGATGACTGAGGGGCAGGGCATAGCCGCGCCTGGCGGCGCGGGGCATTGTTTCGTCAATGCTTGACGATGCCCGCAACTGACTACGTCCGCCCCGGCCCGGGCGAGCCTACGGACCGCGCTCTGGTGACCGTGACCTTTCTGCGCATGACCCACCGCCCGACCAACCCGCCGCCTGCTTTGCCGCGGAACGCGATGTTGACGCCCGAGCGTATGGGGGTGCCTGCCTATCGGGCGCTTTATGACCGGGTCGGCACACCATGGCTGTGGTGGCTGCGCCGGGTGATGCCCGATGAGCAGCTTGCCCGGCATCTCGCGGCCCCGAACATCATGACGCATTTGTTGCGGGTGGATGGCGAACTGGCTGGTTTTTTTGAAACCGAAACCGCACGATATGGCGTTGTAAACCTGAATTACTTCGGCCTGTGCCCGGCCTATCTGGGCCGGGGGCTGGGCCGGGCGATGCTGGGTGCGGCGGTGGGCCAAGCCTATGCCGCCAACCCCCGGCTGGCCGCGATCACCCTGAACACCTGCACGGCAGACCATCCGCGCGCGCTGCCCAATTACCTGGAAGCCGGCTTTAAAATCACCCGCCAAGTGCAGGAGATCTGGGACATTCCCCGCAGGCTCGGCATGGTGCTGCCTGAGCATGTGCGCGGCGGATGAACATCCCCGTTTTATGCGCCGATGCCCGCTTCATGGTTCTCGATAAGCCCGCTGGCCTGCCCGCCCATGCGGGAAGGGCAGGCGGGCCGAGCGTGGAGGATTATTTCCCCAAATGGCGGCGTGGAAAATCCGGCCCCTGGCTCGCCCACAGGCTGGACCAGGACACGGCGGGCTGTTTGGTTATCGCCCTGAGGAAAGCTGCCTTGTTGCAGGCACAGGCCGCGTTTGCCGGAGGTTTTGCGGAAAAAACCTATTGGGCGGTGGTGCGCAACATCCCCGCGGACCATGCCGGGCTGATCGAAATCCCAATTGCCAAAAAAACCACGGGCCGCAACTGGCGTATGGTGGCCGATGCCGCAGCGCCCCCGGCCATAACCGAATGGCGCAAGCTGGCGGCAAATGCGGGCGTGGCGCTGCTTGAATTCACGCCGCGCACCGGGCGCACCCACCAGATCCGCGCCCATGCCGCCGCCATCGGCCACCCGGTCATCGGCGATGCCATCTATGGCGGTGGCAACGCGCCGCTGCATCTGCTGGCCCGCCGGATCATGTTGCCGCTGACCCCCGTTCTGGCGGCTGAAGCGCCTATCCCCGCGCATATGGTGGCGAATATCGCGCGGAGCGGCTTTGCGCTCTGAATTCGAGCCCGGGCAGATCGTCCGCCACCCCGGCCAGCCCGGCTGGGGGCGCGGCCAGGTGCAATCGGCGCTGGCGGGCAAGGTCACGGTGATGTTCGAGAATGCCGGCAAAATCGTCGTCAACACGCTACATGTTGATTTGCAACCCGAGACCGACGACTTGCAACCGGACCAATTTGGTCCGACATAACGTCCATGATCGATCCCTTTGGCCGCGCCATTACGTATCTTCGTGTTTCAGTCACCGATCGGTGCGATTTTCGTTGTGTGTACTGCATGTCCGAGGACATGGAATTCTTGCCGAAATCCGATCTGCTGAGCCTGGAGGAGATGGAGCGTCTGTGCGCCGCGTTCATCCGCCAGGGTGTAACGCGTCTGCGCCTGACCGGCGGTGAGCCGCTGGTGCGGCGCGATGTGATGCGTCTGATCGAGCGGCTGGGGGCAAGGCTTGGCGATGGCTTGGATGAGCTGACGCTGACCACCAATGGCAGCCAGCTCGCGCGCCACGCGGCGGGGCTGGTGCGCGCCGGGATGCGGCGGATCAATGTCAGTATCGACACGCTGGACGCTGAAAAATTCGCCGCCATCACACGCTGGGGCAAGCTGCCTGCCGTGCTCGATGGCGTTATGGCCGCCAAACAGGCGGGGCTCGCCGTGAAAATCAACGCCGTTGCCCTGCGCGGCGTAAATGAGCATGAGTTCGATGGCATGATCGCATTTTGCGGCCAGCACGGGTTCGATCTGTGTCTGATCGAGACCATGCCGCTCGGTGAGACCGGCATCGATCGTAACGAGCATTATCTGCCGCTTTCAACCGTGCGCGCGGGGCTTGCACGCAACTGGACGCTGACGCCCTCCGCTTACGCCACAGGAGGCCCGGCGCGGTATTTTGACATCGCCGAGACTGGCCGGCGCCTGGGGTTGATCACGCCGCTGACGCATAATTTTTGCGAAGGCTGCAACCGCGTGAGGCTCACCTGCACGGGCACACTTTATATGTGTCTGGGCCAGGATGATGCGGCTGATCTGCGCACGCCTTTGCGCCGCAGCAGCGATGACAGCGCGCTCGATGCCGCGATTATGAGCGCCATTGCGCGCAAACCCAAAGGCCATGATTTTATCATCGACCGGGATCATGCCCGGCCCGCCCTTACCCGCCACATGTCGGTGACCGGCGGGTAGGCTTATGCCGCCATGCAGCCGCCGAGGAAAATATCCACGGCATGGCGTACGCGCTTCTCCACCATCTGCCTGGTCGGCACGTTCCGAAAGCCGACCAGCACGCCCAGATGCATCTCGCCGATCGCCATGCCGAACAACATCGCCGCCATCTCCTTGGTGTCGGCATCGGCACAGGATTGGCTGCGCGCAATGTCGGCAAGGCAGCATTCCAGCTTGGCTTTCGCCTTCATCACCCGGTTACGGTGAAACACCCGGCCCATATCCGGGCTGTGGGTGTATTCCGCCATGATCAGCCGGATGATCGCGATTTGCTGAGGGGACAGCAAAAACCGGGCGAGACAAACCAGATTGGCGATCAGCGTGTCGCGCACGGTCCAGTCCGGTTCCGGTTCCGGGAAATTCAGCAGCGATTGATGATGCGCCAGCAAGGCCGCGAATAATTCGGCCTTTGAGTCGATCAGCATATACACGGTTTTTTTCGACATCCCGGCGGCCCGCGCCACCTCGCTCATGGTCGCCGCGTGGTAGCCCTTGGCCAGAAACATGCCCTCCGCCGCCTCGATAAGCTGCAACATGCGCGCATTGGTGTCGGGCTGATGAGCGCCGGCCGGGTGAACGCGCGGCGGCGTGGCGCCCGCCATTTTTGCGGGCTTGACCGTTTTGTGTGTCTTGCCGATGGGTTTTGGCGCTGCCGTGATTACCGGTGTGTCCACCATTGCCTCATCTCTAGGCGTATTTTGAAAACTTACAAGTTTCCGTTTTATATCTGCAGGTTTGCCGCAGCGTGAAGGCGTGATTTTAGAATTTATTACGCTTTATTCATGTTTGGAATCATGGCAGCCTGTGGTTGCCATGAAAAATTCTAGCACAATCCCAGGGTTCGCGGATGTTTCGCGGATCGACTCGCTCACCCCTGATATCCGCCCCGCCAAAATCGCGACGGGAACAGATGGCCACCGCGCCCGCCTGCGTGCGCGCTTCCTCCAGGGCGGACCCGCCGCCGTGGCTGAGCATGAGCTGATCGAGATGGTCTTGTTCCTCGCGGTCCCCAGGCGCGATACAAAGCCCATCGCGCGCGCGCTGCTCGCCCGGTTCGGCTCTTTCGCGGCGGCCATTTCGGCACCGCTGAACCAGCTTATGGAGGTCGACGGCATTGGCGAGGCCGGGGCAACGTCGCTCAAAATCATCCAGGCCGCCGCCCAGCGCCTCACCCGGGCCGAGGTGCTGTATCGCCCGGTGCTGAATAACTGGGACAGGCTGATGGAATATCTCCAGGCGGTGCTGGCGCGGGAGGTGGTCGAGCAATTCCGCGTGCTGTTCCTCGATAATCGCAACCGTCTGCTGGGTGATGAAACCCAAGGCGTGGGCACGGTCAACCACACGCCTGTTTACCCGCGTGAGGTGATCAAGCGCGCGCTGGATTTGCGGGCGACCGCGATTATCCTGGTGCATAACCATCCCAGCGGCGATCCGTCACCCAGTGTGCAGGATATCGAGATGACCAAGGAGATCAAAGCCGCCGCCGCCGCACTTTCCATCGTGCTGCATGACCATGTCATTGTCGGCAACGGCCAATGGCTCAGTTTTCGTAAAACCGGGCTGCTATGAACAATTTTGAGGCGCGTAGTCTGGCCCCCAGATTTGTTTTTAGTCTGGTCCCCAGATCTTTTTTTAGTCTGGTCCCCAGCCGGTGAGCACGGCCAGGCGCAACATGGCCCGCACCCGGCCATCCGGCCCCACCGGCAGCGCGCCAAGCGCCATGGGGAATAACCGGGCCGGGGTGAATGATTTCTGCCGGGCGGTGACCGCATTGTTCTCTCCCGCCGCGCGCAGATCATGCAACAGCGCAAGCGGGCTGGCATATGAGAAGGCAATATCCTCGACATCGGCGACCGGCAGCGCGAACCCCGCGCGCTGTAACAAGGCGGCGCAATCTTGCAGAGTCGGGAAGGGCGAGACTCTGGGGCTCGCCCCGCCAGTGATCTCCGCCTCCGCCGCCAGCAAGGCATCGCGCAATGATTGCAGCGTGCCGAGCACAGGCATGCTGGCGAGCATCAACCCGCCCGGCCGCAACGCCCGCCGAAACTGCACCAGCGCGCCTGGCAAATCGTTGATCCAGTGCAGCGACAGGCTGGCCACCACCAGATCATATTGTTGCACCCCGAGCGCGAAATCCTCGCGCGCCCAACGCTCCGGCGTGATTGGCACTGGCCGTCCACCGGCCAGGGCCGCCATACGCGGCGAGATATCGGCGCAATCGACCACCATGCCGCGCGCGCGCAAGGTCGGGGCAACAGCGCCGCGCCCGCCGAAATCAAGCGCGGTTGCAAAAACCCGGCTGACATCGTCCAGCCTGTCCAGCACGCGCGCCGCCAAAGCATCCAGCACCGGGGCCACCCGGTCGATCAACAAAGCCGCGCGCTCGCGGTGCTGCAACACGGCATGGGAATCGAATATCTGCTCCAGATGAAATCCTTCATGAGCGGCGCGCTCAATTTGCTGCTGCCACAAAATTGCCTCGGCTGCGATACGCCCGTGGCCGCCGCCGGGCAGTTCTGCGTGCCCTGCTTTCGCCGCGCGGTATTTGTCACCCCGCCTTTTTGCGCATGTTGTGGCCTGCCGCTGCCTTATGAAGCCGCCGGGGCAGGGGGGATGTGCGGCGCGTGCTGGGACCACCTGCCCGCGTTTACCCAGGCCCGGGCCGCTTTGCGGTATGACGAGCTCGCGAAAGCGCTCATTCTGCCCTTCAAATACGCAGACCGTACCGATGCCGCCCGTGGGCTTGCCATGCTCATGCGAAGGGCGGGGGCGGATTTACTGGCCCGCGCTGATGTGCTGGTGCCTGTGCCTTTGCACAAATCGCGGCTGCGCGCCCGGCGTTATAACCAGGCCGCCTTGCTCGCCGCCCAGCTCGCCAGCTTAAGCGGCCGCGCGCACAGGCCCGATGCGCTGATCCGCACCCGCGCCACGGTGGCGCTGGCACGCCTGAGTGCCACTGAGCGGCAGGCTGCGCTGGCCGGCGCCATCATCGCCCGGAAGGGGGTCGAGGTTTCCGGCCGTAATGTATTGCTGATCGACGATGTCATGACCACGGGGTCCACGGCTTCATCCTGCGCGGCGGCCCTGCGGCTTGCGGGCGCGGCCCGCGTGGATGTGCTAACCATAGCCCGTGTCGCCAGCCCGGACGATGATTAGTGTTTTCTGATCAAACGGAGACGCTCCGAACGTATTTGAGCGCGCAATTTCATCCGGTCAGGCCGTCTCGTTAAGTCAACCTGACCGGATATTCCTCTGGCGCCGGATGCCGCCGCACGCCTATCCCTTGCATAAGCCGGGCGCTTGGCTAATTAGCGGTCATGGCCAATGTTGAAATATATACTCAGTTTTTCTGCCCTTATTGTGTCCGGGCGAAATCCTTGTTGAAAAAAAAGGGCGTGGCGTTCCGCGAGATCGATGCGCCCGGTGGTTCATCCGCGCGCGCTGAAGCCGTGGCCCGCTCCGGCGGGAAAACCACCGTGCCGCAGATTTTTATCGATGGCTCTCCCATTGGTGGCTGCGATGAGCTGATGGCGCTGGAGCGCGGCGGTCAGCTCGACACGTTGCTCGGGCGATGATCCATTATCAGCTACGCTGTGCCGCCGGGCATGAATTTGATGGCTGGTTTGCAAGCTGCGCCGGGTTCGAGCATCAGGCGGAAAAGCGGTTGGTCCTGTGCCCGGTATGCGCCGATACCGACATCACGCGCGCGCTGATGGCCCCCAGCATCCGGCCCAAAGCCCGGCCCGCAGCAGCCTCCCCCGCCGCGCCTGCATTGCCCGTGCCCGGGCCAAAGCCAACCGCCGGGGCGCTGCTGCCGGATCATTTACGCATCGCGCTCCGCCAGATCCGTGAGGAGGTGGAAAAACGATGCGACTATGTCGGCCCTGATTTCGCCAACGAGGCGCGGCGTATTCACTATGGTGAGGCCGAAGCGCGCGGTATTTATGGTGAGGGCAGTGAGTCCGAGATCGAGAGCCTGGCCGATGAAGGGATCGAGGTCTCGCACATCCCCTGGGTGAAGCTGAGTGACGGTTGAACGCGGGTTGAAACTGCCTATTGCACCAACACCACGTGGCTAGCACCCTGGCAGCTTAGCTGCGCGGTGCCGTCACCGCTTGATTGTGGGCCGACATAATTGCCATCCTGTGTAGTGTATGAGCTTTGATCGGCTTCATAATTATAACCATCATATACGGCACCACCCATATCGTTCCAGAAAAACGTAAAATAATTACTGCCATAGCTCTCGCAGCTTGCCGCGGCAAAGGCGGCACCGGGCGTGGTGGCCGGGTTGAAGCAAGACCCGTCATATTGCGGGGTTGCAGGCAATCCAGGGCTGCCCGAGGCCGCAATGAACAGGCTGCAATTATCATTGACACCGGTTGGGTAGGTCGAGGTCTGGTACGTGACGTTCACGTAGGTCTGGCCGTTCACCACAGATGTCGGTGGGCATTTCGTCGGCGTGACGGTGTTATAGTTAAAGGTTGGCGTGCCTAGAATATTGCCGTCATTAGCCCCCGTATCGTGGCCGTTGATCACCACCCGGTCATTCTCAACCGAAGGGATCACCTCGTTGTTCGGTGATTGCGCCAAAATCTCACCTTCGCTGGGCGAGAGCGGGGAGGGGTTGGCCAGATAGGATGAATAATACCAATGTGTGGTCAGCGACCAGGGCAGCAACGGTGTATAAGACGGCGATTTGCCGCTCGGCCCCCCGTTTTGCACGGTCTGATAAACCTGGCCGATCGTGTGATAGACCAGATTGTCATAGGGAAAGATACAGCCATTCAACGCGACCGGCGCATAAACCACTGGCGTGGTCAATGATTTTACGGAATAGCCATAAACCCCCGGATTGGTGATCGGCGTGGCGCTGTTAACATATTGGTTGCCCCCAGCGATCGATTCAAACGCCACGCCAAGCGGTGTGGTCGCGGTTATGCCCGGCGGGGTCTGAGGGTTTTGCACAATGCCGCCGATATATTGCACGCCGTTTTCGGCGGTGAAAACGCTGTTCGCGCCGATCTCGTTATTGGCATATTCAGTGTTGGCGAGCATCACGTAGTTCACCGTGGTTGTTACGCCACTGGTGGCATTCCCAGCGCCGCATGCAACATTGTCAGGACCGTTGTAACATGTGGTTGCATCGGGCAGCGCGCCCGGATTCGTGGAATAATCAGGCTGGCCAGACGCGGGATTCAACAGCAGCGGATACACCCAGACGCTATTGGCGTATTTGGCCCCGGAGGCGATCGCGGTGTATTTGAATATCTTCGCGAAATTCAAAAACGGGTTGGCCCCGCTCGCGGTCGCTGAAATCGTCTCGCCATCACCGAATAAAAACGGCAGCATGTTGGTTACGCGCACCGCGCCGATAACGGTCACGACAAACGCGCAGTTAAACGTTGAGTTCGCCTGCACCGCCTGCGCGCAAGCCTGATTGGCGCTCACCCCGGGCTCGCCAACGGTATAGGCATATCCCGTCAGCGGGGCGAGAACCGATGGCCCGGTCTCGCCGTTGACACAATATTGCGGCGTGGTGCCGTCATTGGTTCCGGCGCTGACAATTTTGGCATCGCCGCTCAGTGCCTGCATTGTGTTGCAATAAGTGTGGGTTGCGATGTTGGTTGCCAGCACCGCAAAACTCGGCGCGTTCTGGGAATAGGCCGCCGCCCCGGACAAAGCCGCATTATCCACCGCACGCTGCAACACGGCCCGCGCCTGCGCCAATTGCGCCATGTTGATGGCGGCACCAACACAGGCCAGAATTGCGACGAAGGACAATGCGAACATCAGCGACACATTGCCGCGCCGGTTGGCCGGGAACCGCCGCGCCTGCCAGCGGCACCATTTTCCGCGTGGCATGAGTAATCTCTCTCTCATGGATTTACCGGACATTGGCTACCGAGTGGCGCGGTCAGATAGGTGATGCATCTGATCGTGGCATTACCGCGCGGCCGGGCTGCCGCGGTTGCCGTGAAAACGATCGAGGGGCCTAGCAGAAAGGGCAGGATATTCCGGTAAACATAGACAACTTCGACATTGATTCCGCTGGCCCCCAGCATCGCCGTGCCGCCACCGCCATAGCCGCTGAAATCCGTGAACGGCGTGCCATCGGTGGTATAGAGCGAGTTCGGGTCGTTGGAGATATAAAACAAGTTTTCGCCGATATGAGGGTATGACACAGGCTGGCAATTCAGGGTGTCGGTGGTCCAATCCGTCACCGGGTGCGTGTTGCTGCCACCCACAGCCTCCACCGTGTCTGACCCAACCGCGATATACAGCCCGCCTGGCCCTAAATTGCCGTTCGCCAGGCTTGAATTGCCGGTGTTGAACGGGATCATGTTCATCGCCGCACCCATGCACATATCCGAGATCGAGCCGGTGAGCGGCACCGGGGGTTGCTGCCCCTGCAATGTTGCCACCGACCCCAGCACAACCTCAGGCTGGCCCGCGACAAATTCCGCCATTTGCCCGGCCATGATGTTCAGTTTCGCCTGCATCCGCACGACATTTGTCAGCTCGATCGTGCCGAGCAGCAGCAGTAACATCAACGGCGCGATAACGGCGAATTCCACCGCCGCCGCACTTGTTCGATCGCGCAGAACCCGCCTCAGGTTCCGTCCCAATTGCGCCCCGTCTTGCCATTTCAAAACGGTTCGCCGCGGATGGTGGTGGTGGCGATGATGCTGCTCGTTCCCGTGAGCGTGATGAGCCTGGAGACGAACGGCAACGTGAACGGCAGCGGATAGGCAACCTGGATCAGATAATCCAGGTTATCGACATACCCGTCCCCGGTGCCATTGCTATAAAAATTGTCGTTTAACACCCCGTTGGCGGGCAGGGTTGCCGGGCTGAGCGACGAGAACCCGGCGCTCGACGTTGCGGCCTGCACGTCATAGCTGATCGTGGTTGCGCAATTCGTGGCCAGCGTGCCGAATTCCTGGCAGACGGCGCTGATGAAATTTGCATGCGCCTTGGCCGCCGGGTCTGACGCCGATAAGGTGTCGATCTGTAATGACCGTGCCGCCGCCCGCACGGAATCATCGAGGTCGAGTTGGTAAAACCCGTCCAGCCCGGCACCCAATATGGCGAGCAGAAACATCGTGAACGGAACCGCCACGAGGGCGAATTCCACAGTTGCCATGCCGCGCCGTGCCACCACGCACCGAAGCACATTCCGGCTGAGCCCAGCCGGGTGGAGCGGTCGCCGCCGCGTCATTGAGCTCATCACGCCATACGAATCCAGCAAGAAGTACTGGATTATTAAATTATATACATATATTTCGCAATCGTTTCGATTGCGCCGAACGCTCAGTTAATATTACAAATTCCTGGCAGGGTTCAGCCCAAAAGCCGCCCGCGAGCCTGCGCGTATTCCGTCGCGAGGCGCGCCACCAGCGCCCTGACAGGCACCACCTGCTTCACCGCACCGATGCCCTGGCCGGAGCCCCAGATGTCTTTCCACGCCTTCGTCGCCCCCTCGTGGAAATTCATGGTCGATACATCGCCATCGGGCAGATGGTCAGGGTCCAGCCCGGCGGCGGCCACGCTGGGGCGCAGATAATTGCCGTGTACGCCAGTAAACAGGTTGGAATACACAATATCCTGCGCGGTCCCGTCCACGATCGCCTGTTTATAGGCCGCCGCCGCGTTGGCCTCCTCGGTGGCGATGAACGCCGAGCCGATATAGCCCAGATCCGCCCCCATCGCCTGCGCCGCCAATACCGCCGCGCCGGTGGCTATGGACCCTGAGAGCACCAGCAGCCCCGCGAACCATTCGCGGATTTCCTGGATCAACGCGAAGGGTGAAATGGTCCCCGCATGGCCGCCCGCACCGGCCGCCACGGCGATCAGGCCATCGGCCCCTTTTTCGATGGCCTTTTTGGCAAAAGCGTTGGTAATGACGTCGTGCAGCACAATCCCGCCATAGGAATGCACGGCCTCGTTCACATCCACCCGTGCGCCGAGCGAGGTGATCACGATAGGCACTTTATATTTCACGCATAATTCCAGGTCATGCGGCAATCGTTCATTCGAGCGATGGACGATCTGGTTGACCGCAAAGGGCGCTGCCTTGCGGTCCGGGTGTTTGACATCCCAGGCGGCCAGCTCCCCGGTGATGCGCTTCAGCCATTCCTCCAGCATCGGGGCGGGCCTCGCGTTCAGGGATGGAAACGAGCCCACCACGCCCGAGATGCATTGCGCGATCACCAGATCAGGGTTCGAGATGATAAATAAAGGCGAAGCGATGACCGGCACGGCCAGCCGGTTTTGCAGAATATCTGGCAGTCTCATTTTTTGCCCCTGGCGGTTCCCTATACGTTACCCATTACCGATTAACACACCGGTGGCAAACACCAGCGCCCCACCCAGGGCCACCTGCAATGTGGCGCGAAGGGGGGAGGTGTCCATAAACCGCCAGCGCACCCATGAGATCACGGCGAGTTCCACCACCACCACGCTGAACGCCACAGCCAAAGCCAGATGCAACCCGGGGATCAAAAACGGCAAAGTATGCCCAATTCCGCCGATGGTGGTCATCAAGCCCGTGATAACACCGCGATAAATCGGCGTGCCCCGCCCGGTCAGGCTGCCATCATCGGACAGAGCCTCCGCGAACCCCATGGAAATGCCCGCCCCGATTGACGCCGCCAACCCGACGATGAAGGCGGCATGGGGGTGGCCCGTGGAAAACGCCGCGGCAAAAATCGGCGCCAGGGTGGAGACCGAGCCATCCATCAGCCCCACCAGGCCGGGCTGGATGTATTTCAACATGAAAGCGCGCTCAGCCGTGGCGTCCTCGGCCTTGCGGTCTTTGGCGCTGATATTGGCTGAAAGTGCATCCGCCCGGTGTTCATGCCCGGCCTCGGCCTCGGCCAGATCGCCCAGCAATTTACGCACGGAAACATCGGTCGCGCGTGATGCCGCCAGCCGATAGAAACGCTGCGTCTCGGTCTCCATGCTCTCGGCCAGCTTGCGCACATCGTCGATGCTGGGCTTCGGTAATTGCCAGACCGGCTTGCGGGTTAAAAACCCCCGCACATCCTGGCGGCGGATCAGTGGAATATGGTCGCCGAATTTCGCCCGGTACAAATCGAGCAAAAGCCGCCTGTGGTCGCTCTCCTCCGCCGCCATTTCGGTGAACACTCTGGCCGAGGCCGGAAAATCCTCGCGCAGCCGTTCAGCGATGTCGTTATAGATGCGGCCATCCTCCTCCTCCGCTCCGATGGCCAGCGCCAGAACCTCGCGTTCATCGAGCTGTGAAAAATCCCTCATTGTTTTGTCTCGCTTTCCTGCCCGATGTGGCCGCGATGTCCGGTTTGGTCAAGGATTTTATATGAATTGAGACTGCGTATCATTATCATAAATATCTGATCATATTGGTTTTTCGCGGCCGCACGATGCGCGTTGCCCCAAGCTCTATTCTCGTTCATATATCGGCAATGTTATCGATTTTGGAACAATGACGATACCGGATCAAACGCCCTGCCCGTGCGGCAGCCAGTTGCGCCGCATCCGCTGCTGCCAGGTCGATGCGCGCTCGCTGCCCGGCGAGGCCGCTTTGGCCCTGCTGGAGACGCCAGCACAGGAGGCAGTAAACCTGTTCAACGCCAAGGATACCGACGAGGCTGAAACCCTAGCCCTCAACCTGCTGGACCTCGCCCCCAATCTGCGGCCAGCGTTGCGCGTGCTATTCGAGATCCGTAAATCCCAGGGGTTGAACGACACCGCCGCCATATTGGCCACTCGCCTCGCCGCCTTGCCCGGCCCCGCCGCGCTGCGTGCCGCCGCCAACACGCTCTGCGCACAGTTTCTCGTCACCCAGGGGCGGCACCAGGCAGCCCGCGCCGCCGCCGCCGCCGCCCTCATCGCTGCGCCGAATGATGCCTCCATACAACATCTGATGGGCGTTGTTTTGACCGAATCCGGGCAGTTCGCCGCCGGGGAACAGCATTATCGCCGCGCGCAGATATTGGCTGGCGCGTCGGATGGCCTGGTGCTTGCCAATACCGCATGGAACCTCAAACGCCAGGGCCGGTTGAACGAGGCCGCCACGCTGTATGAAACCGCGCTGGCGCTGCGCCCTGATAACAGCCGCGCCGCCGGCGGCCAGGCACAAGTGGTTTTTGCGCAGGGCGATCATCAACGCGCGATATCCCTGCTCGATGCCGCCATTACGCGCTGGCCTGATGACCGCACGCTGATCGTGCTGCGCGCCATGGCGGATTTGGCCACCAACCCGCGCGCGGTGCTGGACAGGCTGGGTGACCCAAATCAACCACGGTCATCAATCGAGCTTTGCCTGCGCGGACAGGCGCTGGACAGGCTGGATGACCCAGCCGCCGCCTATGCCTGTTTTGCCCAGGCCAAGACCCAGCAACAGGCCCGCACGGGGGCTTATGTACCAGTAGAAATTCAAGAAAAATCAGTTATTTATAGGCGTTTTTTCATATCTGATCGAATCCTCCCGCTGCGCCCCCTTGCCCCGCCGTCCGGGCCCATGCCGGTGTTTCTGCTCGGCTTTCCACGGTCGGGCACCAGTTTGCTGGCGCAATTGCTCGCGCATATCCCAGGCATTGTTGAAGGCAACGACCAGCCTGCCATCGCCAATCTCGCTGCCGGGCTGGCTGGATACCCGGAATGTCTGAACGAGATTTTGTTGGCGGACAGCGCCATCCGCCCCGCTGCCATGGCGGCGCAATATCTCGCGGGACGATGCGCGACGGCACTGGCTCAGCCGGGCTTCATCATCGACAGGGCCGTTGGCAATGCCTGGCATCTGGGCCTGATCAAGCTGCTTTTCCCCGAGGCGCCGATCATCCATGTCCTGCGCCATCCGCTGGATATCGTTCTGGCCAATTTCGCGCAGGACCACCCTTTGGAGGCAAATTGCGGCGTCTCGCTGGCTGCCATCGCGCGGCATTACGCGCTGACCATGGACATGATCCGGCATTATCGCGGCCAGCTTGCCCTGCGGTATCTGCCTGTCCGCTACGAGGATCTCATCGCCACCCCAAATGCGGTGCTCGGTCGGGTATTGGGCTTTATCGGGGCCGATACCGCCGCCTGCCCGCCCGATGCTGTGCTGCGCGCCAATGCCCACCCGCTGCCGGACCCGGTGCCAGCGCATATGGCGGTGCGCGCCCCCATCCACGCCCACGCCGCTGGACGGCATCGCCGCTATGCCGAGGCCATTCCCGGCCTGTTCGCGGACATCGAGGATATCGTTGGCCCCTGGATAGAATCCCAGAGCTATCAGGCGGCGGCGTGACCCTGCCGCTTGTCATGCCGGTGGCGCAGGCGCTCAAACGGCTCTCACGGCTGGAGCAATCCGGCCAGCTTGCGGACGCCGACAGGCTTGCCGACCAGATGCTGGCCGCCATGCCGACGCATCCGCATATCCTGCATCTCGCGGGCATCATCGCGCATCGCAACGGCCGCCACGCCCAGGCCATCGCGCGGATGGAGCAGGCCGAGGCGCTGTCGCCGGACACACCGCTCTACCCGCGTAATATGTGCGAGATCTATCGCAGCGCCGGGCGGCTGGATGACGCGCTGCGCGCAGGGCATCGCGCCGTGGAACTCTCCCCCACCGACAGCCGCGCTTTGTTCAACCTCGCTTTGATCCATTACGAGCGTCTGGAGCTAGACGAGTCCATCGCCGCCGCCGACCGCGCCATCGCCGCCGATGCCAGCTTTGCCGAGGCGCATTTTGAGCGGGCGGAGGCGCTGCTGCTGAAGGGCCGCATGGCCGAAGGCTGGGAGAGTTATGAATGGCGCTTCCAGCTTAAACAGGCTGAGGGGATGCTGCCCAAAACCGATAAGCCGCAATGGGATGGCGCCCCGCTGCCGCCCGGGCGGCTGTTGATCATCGGCGATCAGGGTTTTGGCGATTGCATCCAGTTTGGCCGCCTCATCCCCTGGGCAGCTTTGCTCTGCCCGCGCCCTATCATCGCCTGTAGTGGAGAGCTGCAACCCTTGTTGCGCCAGATCCCCGGCATCGGGCGGGTCTGTTCGCGCTGGGAGGATACCGGGCCCTATGACGCCTATATCCCGCTCTCCGGCTTGCCGCGTCTGGCGGGCATCAATGCCCACACCATCCCGCCGGATGGCTACCTCACCCCTGACCCGGCGCTGGTTACCCGCTGGGGCAATGCCCTGGAGCGCCTGATCCCCGCGGGCCTGCGCCGCGTTGCTTTGGTTTGGGCGGGGCGGCCC
>JAQNCU010000245.1 GCA_029077775.1 Acidocella sp.
TGTTGATGGCGCTCTCGATTTACAACACTGGCTCGCCGCTCAAAGGCATCATGAACGGCTATGTGCGGAGCGTGATGCGCAATGCCAACGCAATCCCCGTCTCGGCTTATTTGCCGCAAACCTCAACTAATGCTGCCCCGGATATGCCGCCCGCGTGGGATGTATCGGCCACCGGTGACTACACGCAGGCCCATGGCGCGCCATGGTTGGTGCAGTTGGGGCTGGAGATACCTAAGCAAAACACTGTTGCGGCCGCTGATGCCGGTTCCCCACCCCAAACGATGAGGTCGCCATGATGGACATGATCGCCCCGCTGCTTTTGGCGCAGGTGCAGAGATTGCGCACGACCAGATTATGGCCTGTGGCCGCCCGAGCGTGGCCGTTGGCGCTGCAGGCGGCCATACTGGGTGTTCCAGCACTTGCCGATGCCCAGACCGTCTCGGGCGGCGCCAGTCCGCAAACGATGATCAACAATGTCTGCACCTTCATCCTGGGGCCGTTCGGCGAGACGATCGCCGTGCTCGGCATTATCGGCATCGGCTTTCTGTTCATGTTCGGCCGGGCCTCGCTCGGGGTGATCGCGGGCATCATCGGCGGCATCGTCATCATGTTCGGCGCCTCCTATCTTGGCCAGACCCTGACCGGGGGTGGCTGAGATGGAGCCCTTAGAGGCCGACACGCTCTATTTGGCGGCGACCAGGCCCGCGATGTTCATGGGCGTGCCGCTGAGCCTGGGGGCGATGCTGCTCATGCTGGCCGGGCTAATTGTGGTGGTGCTGAAAAACCCGCTTTATTTGGCCGTTATGGCGCCGCTCTGGCTGGCGGCACGTGAGTTGGTGGCGCGCGATTATAATGCGGTTGGTGTCGCGCTGCTGTATCTGCGCACGGCTGGCCGGTCGGTCGACAGCAAGAAATGGGGCGGGGCTTCGGTGGCACCGGCACCACTCCATAGCCGCCAGCGCGGCCGGGGGATGCTCGATGTGGGGTGATGCCAGCCGCACTGAACGCGCCGCCACGCAGTATCTGCCCTATATCGGGCATATCGGCCAGCAAACCCTGCTGCTGGAGAACGGCGCGCTGCTGGCGATGGCGCATGTTGAGGGGCAAGCGTTTGAGCTGGCTGATCATGCCGCGCGCAATGCCAGGCTGCGGCTGCTCAACACGCTCTACCGCAATCTCGCCGATGATAATGTCACCATCCATACGCATCTCATCCGCCATGAATATCTGGACGTAGCACCCATCCGCCGGTTCCGCTCCGGCTTTGCTCAAGCGCTGGATGAAACCTATCGGGACAAGGTGCTCGCTGGCCGGCTGTATCGGAATGATTATTATGTCAGCCTTCTGGTCTCACCGCGCAGCCCGCTTGGCACGGGCATGGCCAGAAGGTGGGCGCGGTTGGGGCGTAAACTCCCGCAAGCGGCGGAGGGGCTGGCGCGAGAGTTAGAGGACCAATGGCTTGTTTTGGCCAATGGGCTGGAAGGGTTCAGAGTCCGGCGGCTTGGGGTGGTTGAGCGGGAGGGGATCGCCTTCTCGGAAATCGCCGAGGCGCTGCGGCTGATCATCGCCACCCGGCCGCTGCCGGTGCCAATCGTATCCGGGCATCTGGGGGATTCGATTTATACCGATCGCGTGATCTGCGGGCGGCGGGGCGTTGAAATCCGTGCCCCGGATAAGAGCCTGTTCGGGACGATTTTCTCCTTCCGCGAATATCCGGCCAAGACCCGGCCGGGGATGTTGAACACGCTGCTTTCAGTGCCGTTCCCCATCGTGCTGTCGCAATCCTTCGCCTTCGTGACCCGCGCCCAGGCACAGGACCGGCTTTCCTTGAAATCCGCGCAGATGCTGGGGGCGCAGGATAAAGCGCTGAGCCAGATCGCCGGACTGGATGAGGCGGCGGATGCCTTGGCGTCGAATGAATTCGTCATGGGCGCACATCACCTCTCACTGGCGGTGTATGGCAACTCACTGGCCGATGTAGAGAAGCGGGCCGGGCTGGCGCGTGGGCGGCTGGCCGATGCCGGGGCGGTGGTGGTTGAGGAGCGGCTGGGTCTGGAGGCAGCCTTCTGGTCGCAACTGCCCGGCAATCTGGAATGGCGTACGCGCCCCGGGGCCATCAACTCGCGCAATTTCGCCGGGCTCTCGAGTTTTGATAATTTTCCCGCCGGCGAAAAGATCGGCCATTGGGGTGCACCCATTGCCCGCTTCCGCACCGATGGCGGTACAGCGTATGATTATATGCCGCATGTCGCCGACGTGGCGATGACGATCATTTTTGGGCCGATCGGATCAGGCAAAACGGCGCTTCTGATGTTTTTGCTGGCGATGTTCGAGCAGGCGATGGTGCCGCCCGCCGCTGCTGAAGGATTGCCGCCCCGGGCCGCTGGTTCGGTAGTGTTTTTCGACAAGGACCGGGGTGGGGAATTGCTGGTCCGCGCCACGGGCGGCACCTATCTGGAATTGCGGCGCGGTGAGGCGTCCGGCTTGGCACCCTTGCGGGGGCTGAAGGATACCGAGGCTGACCGGGATTTTCTGCGGGGCTGGCTGATCGCGCTGGTGCAGAGCGACGGCAAAGGCGGCCTCAACCCCGATGAAGAAAAGCGCCTGGAACGCGCCATCGCTCGACAGCTCAGTATGCCTGAAGATTTGCGCTCGCTTGCCGGCTTACGGGAATTCCTCGGTCATACCGATCCGATGGGGCTGGGGCCGCGCCTTGAGAAATGGTGCCGTGGCAACGCGCTGGGCTGGGCGTTTGACGGTGAGCGGGACGATGTGCGTCTCGATGGTGCGATAACGGGCGTCGATATGACGCAACTGCTCGAACATGACGAGGTTTGCGCGCCTGCCGGAGCGTATCTGCTCTATCGGGTGACGCAAATTCTTGATGGACGGCGCGTCGTGCTGAGCATTGATGAATTCCGCTTCTACCTCAAGAACCCGCAATTCGCCGCCGTGGTGGATAATCTGTTGCTAACCGTGCGCAAGAGCAATGGCGCGGTGTTTCTGGCGCTGCAGATGCCCGAGCATATTCTGGAAAGCCCCCTCGGGCCGTCGATCGTGGCTCAATGCCAGACGAAAATCATGTTCCCGTCCCCAACGGCGGACCGGGCCGTTTATATTGATGGGCTGAAATGCACTGAAGGCGAGTACCGCGCCGTGCGCGAAGACATGGTGGTGGGGAAACGCCGGTTCCTGCTTAAGCGTGAGAAAGCCAGTATCATTTGCGAATTCGATCTCGGGCAAATGCGTGATTATGTCGCGATCCTTTCAGGTCGCGCCAACACCGTGCGATTTGCCGAAACACTGCGCCAGAGACTGGGCGATGCCCCAGAGCAATGGCTGCCGGAATTTTTGCGTTCCTACCATGACGCCAAGGACTGACAGGAGGATATCGTGAAGCCAGCATTGTTCGCAGCTTTAATGCTGAGTGCCGGTGTGATGCTTGATCTGGGTACGGCACAGCGGGCCGTAGCGCAGATGGCGGTGATCGATAGCGCCAATCTGGGCCAGAATATTCAGACCGCTGCGCAGTCGATTATCGCGGTCGAGCAGCTCAAGGCGCAATTATCGCAGCTTGAGCAGACCTATCAGATGTTCACCAACCCCACCAATATTCTCGGCATGGCGGCGGGTATGGAAAATCAGTCCATCGAAAACCCGATGCCGGTGGCGAATGCGATGGCGGGGCTGGTGAGTGGAACCACTTCGCCGTCTGGTGCGGCGGCAGGCTATTATGACCAGAGCCATGTTTATTCGCCAACGGATGGTTCGACTGCGAGCGCACAATTGAATGCCAACGGCGATAGCATTGCAAATATCGAAGGAATTGCTGCAACGAACCTCACCGCCATTCAACAGCGCATGCAGGAATTGCCGAACCTGGAATCGGACCTGAACGCGGCAAGCTCCATCACACAGGTTGACGCGATCAATGGTCGTATCGCGGCGGAGAGCCAATTCGTGCAGGCACAACAGGCGCAGGCACAGAATCTTCAAGTACTGGCAAGTGAGCAGGTGCAATCGCAGCAACAGCAGGAGAAGGAGCAGTTCGTTCAGGATATGACAAATGCCTCATCTGACTATAGCCAGGCCGCCGCGGCGGATAGCGCAGGACAATAGCCATGATAAATTTAAAACTCTTCGTCGGGTCCTTGATCGTGATAGCCGGTTGTGGGGGGCTTTATCTGGTGGTCATTCAAGGCCATACCAGTAATTCAAGCATACAGCGACAATCTGCCGCAGTTCCGGAAATGCCGCCGTCGCAGATACATTCGGCGTCATGGTATGTGAAGCACCCTGATATCCTAAAACAAGACGAACTGCGCTGTGCCGGCGATGCCGCGACAATGACGCCAGCTTCCTGTCAGAATGTGGCGTCAGCGGATGCACAGCTTGCTAGCGCAGATTATGCGACCGCTGCTGCTGCCTTCAATGCAACGGCAGCGCCCCCGAATTCAAAATCCAAATCTCCATGAGGTAAGCCATGGCAAGTGCAAGCAACCTCGATCCGTTTTATGTATTCGACCAAACGATACAGCAGCCCTTTACAAACGGCATGATGGCCACGGTGAATGCGGCAATGGCGGCGATCCAGGGGCCGCTGACAGCCATTATCGTGCTGTGGATTATTCTCACGGGCATACTCGTCATGCGCGGTGATGTTGGTGTGCGGACAGGGGTTTCACGAATAATTTCCGTGAGTCTGGTTGTCGGTTTGTTGATGTCAGCGACGCTTTACAACGAGTATGTCGTGTCATTTTTCGCCACAGGCGTTCCAAACTGGCTTTCATCAGCATTCTTGGGCGTGACGGGTGCGCAACCAACCGCGCACCAATTCGATGCGATTTGGAATGAAGCCAACGAATTATTCGTGACGGCGGAGCGGCACCTGAATTTCTATAATGTCTTGTATTCGGTTGAACTTGGTCTTTTGCAGGATTTTATCGTTTTTCCAATTGGGATCACGTTTCTCATTTACGAGGCAACCAGAATCATGATTGACGTCATTGTCTCAATCGGGCCGTTTGTTTTGG